>JAAZFS010000212.1 GCA_012511615.1 Elusimicrobiota bacterium
CAACTCAGACGCCTGCGGGCCCATGGGTCAAGTGTGAGATATCTGCATGAAGAGATTGGCTATAACTATAGAATAGATGCCCTCCAGGCAGCTGTGTTGAGGGTGAAACTTAAATATCTTGATGAGTGGAATGATGCTAGAAGGAAGATTGCCGCTTTCTATAATGATGCTTTTAAAAATCTTCCTGTTAGGACTCCGATTGAACCGAAAGATACCAAGCATGTCTATCATCAGTATGTAATTTTAACTTCTGACAGAGATTGTTTCGCAGAATATCTCTCATCTCATGGCATCGCAAATGCGGTACATTATCCTATCCCGCTACATCTACAGCCTTGCTTTTCTCATATGGGATTAGGCGAGGGATCCTTTCCCGTCTCTGAGCAAGTGGCAAAAGAGTGTATTTCTCTACCATCCTATCCGGATATGAGCGATGCACAGGTTGAGTATGTGGTAGAAAAGGTCCTTTCTTTTTATGGAAAATAAGGTAATTCGTGTAGGGGTTATAGGGACTGGACATCTTGGTGTCCATCACGCCAGGATTTATACAGAACTTGAAGGCTGCGAATTAGTCGGTGTCTCGGATATAAATGAGAAAGCCGGCCGGAAGACTGCCAATAAGCATAGAACCGAGTATTACAAAAATTACCAGGACCTCATTGAAAAGGTAGATGCCGTAAGCATTGTAACTCCTACTGAAACCCACCACAGAATTGGTCTTGACTGCCTGAGGGCGGGCGTCAATACTATGATAGAAAAACCTGTGACCAATATACCCGCCGATGCTGAAGAGCTTATAGCTGAAGCTGAGAAAAATAATTGTATTCTACAGGTTGGACATGTAGAGCGCTTCAATGGAGCTGTGAAGAAAGTCAGGGAGTATATAACCGAGCCGAGATTCATAGAGGTTAATCGCCTATCCCCTTTTCCTGCCCGCTCTCTTGATATAGGTGTTGTTCTTGACCTGATGATTCATGATATTGACATAATTTTAAGTTTTGTGCATTCGCCAGTTAAAACTATTGTTGCTGTTGGGTCTTCCGTCTTTTCAGATAAGGAAGATATAGCCAATTGCAGAATAGAATTTGAAAATGGCTGCGCTGCAAATATAACTGCTTCAAGAATATCCTACAAATCAGAGAGGAAGTTCAGAGTTTTTGAATCAGACAGATATATTTCTTTGGATTATGGCAAACAGGAATTTGTAGTATATCGAAAAAAGAAAGAAAAAATAACATCCCCAGCTGATATTGAGAGAATTGTGCCCAGATTCAGCAAGACAGAACCTTTGAAAGAAGAGTTACGTGATTTTATTGATTGTATATCAACTGGTAGCTCACCAATGGTAAGTGGTCATCACGGACTTACCGCACTTAAACTTGCCCTTGAAATAACCGGAAAAATATGAAAAATGCCAGGTTTCTTATAGTCGCCGGTGAGGTGTCCGGCGACAAGCACGGTAGTCGACTGGTAAAAGAATTGAAAAAAAGGGGGAGTTTTCATATATCAGTTCTTGGGGGAAAGAACATGGCAAAATATGCTGATCACCTTGAAGAAGATCTTGTCAGCCGTTCGGTTGTTGGTTTTTTTGAGGTGGTTAAATTTTTACCTTATTTTAAATCCCTGAAAAGTAGAATAAATAGAAAATATTTTTCTGAAAAATCACCAGACAGAATTGATGCTTTGGTTCTAATCGATTACCCAGGATTTAATATTAGGTTGGCAAAAGATGCTTCAGCCCAGGGTATCCCAGTCTATTATTACATCACGCCTCAGGTATGGGCCTGGGGAGCAAAACGTGCGGCTCTTCTGGCAAAAATCTGTAAAAAGATTTTTTGTGTGTTTGAATTTGAGAAAGACTTTTTTGAGCAAGAAGGAGGCAATGCAGAATTTGTTGGGCATCCTCTCCTAGAAAGTCTTCCAGAAAAGCCTGATATTAAGCAGCTTAATTTAGATGTTTGTCTTAATTCTTCAGAACCGGTTCTAGCCCTTCTTCCGGGCTCCAGAGTTAAGGAGATTGAGAGACATTTAAAGATAATGTTAGCTGCTTCAGATGGTACTGGACTTGTACCAGTAGTGGCCCGGCCCCAGCATATTCCTGCCGAATTTTACAGAAAAATAGCTGGTGAAGATATCCGGATGACAACAGTTTCATATGCACTTCTGGCCCGTGCTTCTGTAGCTCTAGTGAAATCAGGAACCTCAACACTTGATGCAGCCGTTGCTGGAGTACCATTTGCTACGATTTACCGAGTTTTCCCTTTAACTTATGTTATGGCCATACGACTAATTAAAATTCCATATATATCAATGGTTAATATCCTTGCAGGCGAAGAGCTTGTGCCTGAACTTATTCAGTCTGATTTTAATGAAAATAAATTGAGGGAGACAATTTTTAAAGTGATGGATTCTTCTGAAAAAATCAAAAAAGATTTTGTACAAATAAGGAAGAAACTTGGTGGCCCTGGAGCATCTGCAAGGACAGCAGAGGCCATAATACTATCTCTTAAGGAGGAATTATGATTGCCGTTACCGGTGGAGCCGGTTTCATAGGAAGTGGGATTATATGGGAACTGAACAGAATAGGCTTAACTGATATTCTTGTTCCTGAAGAAATGGACCGTCTCGGGGTAGAAAAGAAAGCCAACCTCCGCAATCTAAAAATAAATAGACTAATTGATCACTATGAGTTTCTCAAGGGTTTTGAAAACGGAGATTTTAACTTAGACTGCATATTTCATTTAGGTGCCTGCTCGGCGACTACTGAAACTGATCGAAATTATATAATGGCTACAAATTATGAATATACCCGTAGGCTCGCAAGTATTGCCACTGAGAAAGGGGTCCGTCTAATATATGCCTCTAGTGCGGCTACATACGGAGATGGAAGTAAGGGGTTCAGCGATCAAGAGTCCCTCTTGAAAAATTTTACTCCAATGAATTATTACGGCGAGTCAAAACATCTTTTTGACTTATGGGCTCTTGAAAACGGTCTTTTTAAAGAGATAGTGGGACTAAAATACTTCAATGTTTACGGGCCCAATGAATATCACAAGGGGGATATGAGAAGTTTTATAATTAGAGCTTTTGAACTAATAGGTGATACCGGTGGGCTCCGTCTTTTTAAATCCGAAAATCCTGATTATTCAGATGGAGGACAAAAAAGGGATTTTATTTATCTGAAGGATGCAGTGGATATTACAATGTTTTTTTATGACCATCCTAGCATAGGCGGTATTTATAATGCAGGCACTGGAATGGCCAGAACCTGGAATGATTTGGCTCTTGCAATTTTTGATGCACTTAAGAAAGAGGCGAAAATTAATTATATTCCTCTGCCTGATGTCTTAAAAGACCAGTATCAATATTATACTGAGGCTGACATATCAAAACTTGAAAAAGCAGGATATGGAGGCTGTAACTATACACTAGAGGATGGTGTCGCAGATTACATTACAGGATACTTGAACTCCAACCGCCGGCTAATTCCTTGACAAATATATGATTTTTGCTAAACTATTAAAGAATTTTGGCGTCCCCATCGTCTAGCCTGGCCCAGGACACCGGGTTTTCATCCCGGCAGCAGGGGTTCAAATCCCCTTGGGGATACCAAATTTTTTTTTACACATCCTTCTAAACAATGAAATCACTAATCACTCAATGAAACCAGTAGCTATTTTTCTTGTCTCGGGCGGTCTTGATTCCTTACTTGCCGCAGCTGTAATGAGGGAGCATGTGTCAGCTGGTTATATGCTTCACTTTCAAAACCCTTTCGAGGCTGTAGACAGTCTTGAATATATGGAGGAAGCGGCCGAAAAATTATCCTTCCCTTTAGTCATTGAGCCCTTGGGCAATGATTATCTTGAAATAGTAAAGAATCCGCGCCACGGATACGGAAAGAATCTTAACCCCTGTCTTGACTGTAGAATCCTCCAGTTTAAAAAAGCTGTAGAATTCCTCAAGCGTAAAAATGCTGATTTTATTGTGACAGGGGAGGTTCTTGGTCAACGGCCCATGAGCCAGAACCTTAGAGCAATGAAACTGATTGAGGAGGAATCTGGAGCAGGTGGACTTATCTTTCGGCCTTTAAGTGCTCGATTCTTACCCCCACCCGATATTATAAAATCCGGCGCCATTTCGCTTGATTCATTTCCAAAGATAAAGGGGCGCTCTAGAAAGATGCAAATAGAGCTTGCTAAAGAATACGGAATCAATAAATACGAGCCTCCGGCAGGGGGTTGTCTTCTTACAATGAAAGAATATTCAAGAAAACTCTCTGAGCTTTTCAATAAATCATCTTTACCAACACCTATAGAGCTAACCTTATTAAAAATTGGGCGGCATTTTAGAATATCACCTGAAAATAAACTTATCGTAGGTAGAAACCAAAATGAGAATGAACTTCTTGAAAGAATAGCCCCTCCAGATTATACTGTGATTCGGCCCCTAGAAAATAAAGGTCCGACTTCAATCATAGATTCTTTGCCCTGTAAAAAACTGCTTTTTACGGCTGCAGGAATCTCTGCCAGATACACTGATTCACAAGAGGATGAAAAAATTAGATTTATTTATTATAATGGAAAAGTCTCCGGCGAGATAAGTAGCACTGCGTTTAGCATTACACAGACGGAAGAGTATAGAATATAACCGGGCGGGTAGCTCAGTTGGTTAGAGCGCTGTCCTTACACGGCAGATGTCACAGGTTCGAGTCCTGTTCCGCCCACCACCTTTCCCTCTCCGGTAGCGGGTACCGGAAATAAAATAGAGAATCATCAGGTTTTAGGGAGTCTATGGTGGATTATTTAAACATTATAATATATAGCGAAAAAGCATCTCGGACTTTATCTCTGGAATTCGGTATTTGACCGATGGTGAAAATTTTTAGAAAAGACTTTTTTAGGGAAGACTTAATGAATATAAGAAAAACTTGCAGGATAGCCTTACTACTTATAGGCTTTGTGGCTTCTCCGGCTCTTGCAGAATATGTTTCTGAGATAGAGGTTAGAGGTAACTTAAATGTGCCCCTCCGGCAGGTTATGAACAAAATTTCAATTAGTCCAGGCGATGAATTTTCTTCAGAAGCTGCTGGGGCCGACATCGTATCAATTCTTGAGCTGGATTCCTTTGAGGATGTTGCCATATCACTTGAGGCGGCAGAAGGAGAAGGGGTTAAGGTAGTATATACCCTACAGGAAAAACCAATCCTTGCTTCGATTGTTTTTAAGGGAAACTCCGATGTAAAGAGCCGGGCTTTAAGTCGTCAGCTTGAATTTAAGGCTGGTAGTTTTTACGATTCATTTCTGGTTAGAAGCGGACTCCGTGCAATCGAAAGATACTATAGAGATGAGGGCTACGCCGATGTGAGGGTGGAAAACTATATTGATGAGGCCGAGGCTGAGGGTTTTACGGTTACTTATTTCATCGAGGAGGGAATCAAGCAGGAAATTGAGAAAATAGTAATTCTCGGGATCCTGAAAGAGCGCCCTCGCCCTATCCACCGCCTCTTAGAAATTAAAGAAGGTAGCGTTTTTCACCAGGGTAAACTTGAAGAGAGCCTAGAAAATATTCTTACCCATTATCGTAATAAGGGCTATGTCGGTGCAGAATTAGGTCACCCCTTAATAACTTTTACTCCAGATCGTTCTGGGATACATATAACCATAAAAATAGATGAAGGCGAAAAATACCATATTGGCAAGGTAACTTTTACAGGTAATGTAGAGGTTCCAGAGGATTTTCTTTCCTCTCTCGCATTTTCTGTGGAAGGTGAAGTTTATTCTGATGATATCATTGAAAGCGTGATAGCTACTGTTCATGAAGAGTATGGTTCTCGTGGCCACATAAGAATGGGGGCTGATCCAAGTTTTTCTTACAATCAAGAATCGAAAACGGTGGATTTGAACTTAAGGATAGAAGAGGGACCAAAAGTATATATAAGAAATATTTTTCTCGATGGAAATACCCTCACTAAAGATTATGTTATCAGGCGGGAGATTGATATTGAAGAAGGGGAACCTTTTGATTTAAGAAAGGTGAGAGACTCCCAGTCCCGTATATACAGGACTGGTTTTTTCTCTAACGTCAGGATAGACATGCTTCCAGCCGGTGCAGAAGATAGGACAGACTTGGTTTTTCTCTTGGATGAACAGAAAACAGGTATGGCCAGTCTGGGTGCCGGCTATTCATCTGAGGACAAGCTTTTAGGCACAGTAAGAATATCCCAAGAAAATTTTCTTGGTAGAGGCCAGCAGCTTTCAGCCATGTGGGAATTTGGTTCTAGGAAACAGAACTACCGAATTGATTTTTACGAACCCTGGCTGAGAAATACTCCGACGCCTTTTCGTTTTACACTATATAATACCATGAGGCAGAGGTATTATGGTTGGGACAATCTCTCTGCCAGTTATCGTGAGACTAGAAGTGGTGGAAGACTATCACTGGGTCGGCATTTTACGAGAAATTTTACTGGACAACTGCGGTATTCGCTAGAAAATGTCCGCCAGCATGACGTGGATACTGTTATAGCAGATAAAGTTCCTGAGGATAGAAATACTACCTCAAGCATAACCCCGAGTCTTATTTTTGATACCAGGGACCTCCCCTTTGATCCCTCAACTGGATATATACTAAGCATATCTAATCAGCTTGCCGGTGGGATACTTGGAGGCGACCAGAGTTTTAGCAAATTGGAGGGGGTAGCTACATATTTTCAACCCATAGTATGGAAATTTGTGGGAGTTTTGAATCTTAATGTAGGTTCCATATTCACTTTCGGTCAAACAGATCGTGCTCCAATTTACGAACGGTTTACTG
>JAAZFS010000213.1 GCA_012511615.1 Elusimicrobiota bacterium
CATTAAATCCGATGTTTAATACCAAGCAGAAAGTAGCAGTGGAAGAACTTCAGGGGGATGGTACTTACTATTCAAAAAAGAAACAAAAGGATCTTTCTGTGAATATAGGTTATTGCCTAAATGAAAAAATTGGTGAGTCTATATCAATAACTCCGGAGGTCTCGCTAACTCTTAGAAAATCCAACCAGAATTATCAGCATTTTGAGGATGTAACATCAACTTCGCCGGTGGTGGGAGGTTTCCATGAAAAGTTTTTTAATTATTATGAGCCAGTTCTATCACTTCCGATTTCATTAAGGCTTTCTTCTTCTTGGATGTATTTTCTGAATCCAACAATTAGTTACAGAGGTTACACAAACAGAGCTCCACGGGATAGTGAAGGAGATTTTCTTACTGACAAGAAACAGCATAGGACACTTGGAATATATACCATGGGACTCAAAAAACAGACAGGGGAAAGTTCGTCGACTGTTTTCTTTGTAACTTGGCAAAACCAGTCTTCAAATATGAAGCATGAAAAATATACTACATATAACTATAGTGGTTTTTCAGGAGGAATCCGTTTCCAGATGGAGTATTGAACCAAGGTCAGCCTAATCAGCCTTGATAATATAATCACTTTATAGATGTCTGTGGGGATTTTTCTTGTACCTGATAGATAAACGATACGATACATAAGCATTTTCAATGCAGTTTTTCATTAAGAGAAGTTTCGGTCTACTTAAGGCTTTTTTTGTAAACTGACATTTTATGATAACTGATATCTTACCTTGTTTTAGTAAGATATTTTATTAAATTTACCCTAGTTGCACATTTTCCTATGAACTCATCAGATATTGGCCGTACCATTTGATATACATTTCCCCTTTTTATTTATAGAAAAAAGCGATTTCTACTCAGGCATGCAAGGTTATTTTTCAAAAAATGATCTTATTGACAATCTGCTATATTTACTTATAAAGTCTCCAGTATGGAAGATGGGTCTTAGGTAAGGTATACTTTGCTAATAAATTCAATAATATTTGCGCTAGGGGTTCTTTTACTTATCAGAGGTTCTGATTCATTTATAAAAAATGCTTCCTTGTTAGCTCAAAAGGTAGGAGTTTCGGAACTCTTGATAGGACTTACACTAGGTGCACTGGGTACCTCCATGCCTGAATTATTTGTATCTTACCTAGCTGCATTCTTGGGTAATTCTGGGATTGCTATTGGTAATGTATCAGGCTCAAACATGGCAAATATAGGACTTGCCCTTGGGCTAGGGGCAATTTGTATGCCTGTAGTAGTAGACTCCGAGCTTCTTAAAAAGGATTATCCAGTTCTCTTGTTATCTGCTCTTCTTTTTCTAATCGTTTCTAGAGATATGAATATTTCGCGTGCGGAATCAGCTCTTCTGTTTTTTTGTGGCATAATTTATTTTTTTACTCTATATAAGCGAGGCCGTGGCGGCAGTCATTCGGCCTCAGGTTCAGATGGTCGGTTTGTTCTAAGGGCCTTGTTTTTTTCTTTTGTAGGTTTGCTCTTACTTATAGCAGGGGCACATATAGTTGTATAC
>JAAZFS010000214.1 GCA_012511615.1 Elusimicrobiota bacterium
AATTATAACTGCTCCTACTGCAGCGTTATTCATTCAGAGAAAGTTAGATGGGAAAGGACTCGCTATCTCTCACCAGAAGAATGGGAAGAAATATGGAAAAAAATATATTTAAGAAACGGTCCCTGTCATTTAAATATAACGGGTGGAGAGCCTTTTGTTTATCCAAAATTCCTTGAGATCCTCCGTAGAATTCTTAAATATCATACGGTGGGACTTCAGACTAACCTCTCCTGGGATCCGGAGGAGTTTTTGGCCCAGATACCTCTCGAAAGAGTAAATATATGCTCGAGTTTTCATCCAGAGAAAGTTCGCTTAGAAGAGTTTATCGGGTCTGTAAAGAAATTGAAAGATGCTGGCGCGGATATAAGTGTAAATTATGTTGCTTTTCCCCCTCAGCTTAAAGAGCTTGAAAAGCTTGTTAGTGAGTCTAGCCTTAATGGAATAATGCTTACAATATTGCCCTATACAGGCCAATATGAGGGGCGTTATTATCCTAAAGAATATAGTAAAGATGAAAGAAAACTCTTGAAAGATATAATAAAAAATTATTCCTTGACTGACAGGCATCTTTTGTGGTGGCTTAAACAGGATGATGATGAACTATTTACCGGTTTTTCAGAGGCTCGCCGTCCAGACCAAACTGAAAAATTTAAAAGCAAAGAGGAGTTGCCATCACCCATTTCGAAATCTTCAAATACAGAACTTCATTCTTTTGAAGAAGAGTATATTAATAACAGCGAAAAATTCTTAGATTCTCGCCTCTGCCGTATGGGTGAGGTTTACGCTATTATAAATCCCGATGGAAGAGCGGTAAGGTGCTGTGCAGATTTGAGAGGACTGGGAAACATAATTGATGGAAGCTTTAATTTTTCCAGCCAGCCTCTTCCCTGCGAAGACGTCACCTGCAGGTGTTTTAAGGCCATGATTTTAGGGAGTGAAGATGAGTGGGGATTGAGCTGGATTGCTACGGAATCTGAAAGAGAAACAGATTATTTAAGACTCCTAAATATGCCAGTAGAAGAATATGGGGAAAAATAAAGAAAATTTTAAGAATTTGCAGGATATAGTCTTTCAGGCTGGGGCTCTGGAACTTGAGAAAAAATACTCTCAAGCAATCCAGCTGCTTGAAGGTGCGACTACAAAATATCCCCTTGATGCGGAGGCTTTTCCCATACTGGGAAGACTTTATTTAATAGAGGGCCAACCTAGGAAAGCCGAGGATAGGCTATATAAGGCCCTTAAAGAAGAACCGGAGAATCCAGATCTTTACCTTCAGCTGGCTATTGTTCTCTTCAGTTTAAAAGATCACAAAAAAACAGTAGAGGTTACCTCAAAAGGAATAGAAAAGGGCGCTGGAATATTGCCAGAAGAAAAACTTTTGCATCTTTACCAACTCAAGGCCAATTCTCTCAAAGAAACGAAAAATATCAAAGGTGCTGAATCAACTTTTAAAGCGGCTCTTGCTCTTACAAAAAATAAAGGGAGCATATATGTAGATCTCGGTCGCCTGTATGAAGTGGTGGGTGATTTAAGTAAGTCCGAGAAATATTTTGAAAAAGCCCTTAAGGATTCTGTTATTGATAGTGGGGTATATGCTGACAAAGGAAGAGTTCTCTTAAGGCTGGGAAAACTAAATGATGCTATTAAAACTCTTTCACTGGCATTAGAAAAAGGTGATCAAAGCTTAGATACCCTAATTAATCTTGCCAGAGCCTATGAGGAATCTGGGCAAGATAAGGAAGCTGAAGAGATACTTTCTTCTCTAAAGGGTAGAGGGTCTGAAACAATAGAGTATTATAGTCTCCTATCGGATATTTATAAAAAAAGAGGAGATTACAGGCGGGGCGTAGAAGCATTGAAAGAGGCTATCAAGATAGCTCCGGACAGAGCCTTTCTTTATGGAGATCTTGG
>JAAZFS010000215.1 GCA_012511615.1 Elusimicrobiota bacterium
ATAGGGCCGCTATATTCTCTTCCCTTGCTGAGGGAGAAAGCCGGATAAGTAATTATCTTTTTGCAGAAGACTGCGTCAATACACTCAGGGTGCTTAAATCCCTTGGGGTTAAGATAGAGGAAGAAGATGGAAGTTTAATATTCGAGGGTCTTGGTTTGAAAGGACTTCAAAAACCAGCGAAAGACCTGTATTTTGGAAATTCCGCAACTGGGATGAGGTTGATGGCCGGCATACTGGCTGGGCAGGAGTTTGAATCAATCCTTACAGGAGATGAATCTTTATCTTTGAGACCAATGAGAAGAATTACTCGACCGCTGGGTATGATGGGGGCCCAAATATCAACAAGAGAAGAGGGAACACCTCCCATAAAAATAAAGGGTGGAAAACTAAGGGCTATCTCCTATGAGACTCCTGTTGCCAGTGCCCAGGTGAAATCAACAATACTTCTGGCCGGACTTTATGCAGAAGAAGAAACCTCAGTAACTGAGCCTGCTCTTTCAAGAGACCACACAGAAGCAATGATGAAGTTTTTGGGACTTCCAATCAAAAGAGAGGGCCTTAAGGTAACTCTTGAAAAAGGTAGTTCCTGGCAGGGAAAGGATATAGAAATTCCTGGCGATGCTTCTTCCGCCGCATTCTTTGCTGCGGCCGCCATGTTATTTAAGGGGTCTGAAGTTCTGATTAGAGGGGTGAACCTGAATCCACAAAGAACAGGGTTTTTCAGTGTAGCCGAGAGAATGGGAGCAGGAGTAAGCTACTCTAATGTTACTTCAAAATATGGTGAACTTTTTGGAGATATAAGAGTGAAGGGTAGAGAACTGGGAAAGGTCAGTCTATCTCCTGAGGAAATCCCCTCTCTTATTGATGAAATTCCCCTCATAGCCCTCCTGGCAACTCAGGCAGGTGGAATAAGTGAGATAAAGGGACTCTCGGAACTCCGCAAGAAAGAAACTGATCGTTTGAGTGCGATTACTAATGAACTTGGCAAGATGGGTGGGGATATTAAGGAGGGGGCCGACTATCTTAGAATATATGGATATCCGGGGAGCTTGAAAGGTGGCTCAGTAAAAAGCTATGGTGACCATAGAATGGCCATGATGCTCTTTATAGCGGGTCTAGCGGCTTCTGGTGAAACAAATATCAGGGACACTAATTGCATCAAGGCCTCCTTTCCGGATTTTTTTGAACTTATGGAGAAGATAATTGAAAGATAACTGTATAATAACAATAGACGGTCCAGCCGGTGCGGGTAAGACAACAATAGCCCGAATGGTGGCTGATAAGTTGAATTTTAAATATGTCGATACTGGTGCCATGTACAGGGCTGTTACCCTCAGCGTGCTTAATGCAGGACTTAAGTTTACCCAGGTCCCGGAGATTGAGAAGCTTGTAGAAAACATCAAAATAAGTATAGATTTTTCAGAGGATGGGATGCTGATATATTTGGATGGAAAAGAAATTTCCTGCGAGATTCGGAGTAGTCGTGTTACAGAAAACACCTCTCTGGTTGCCGCCATCCCTGGTGTCCGCTACCTTCTTGCTGGCTTACAGCGCAAATCGGCAAGTCTCTTTAAAAAGGTCGTCTTTGAGGGAAGAGACATGGGAAGTATGGTCTTTCCTGAGGCTGCCCTCAAAGTCTATCTTGACGCAGATATAGAAGAGCGGGCCCGGCGTCGCTGGCAGGAGATGAACGAAAACGGCATAGAAGTTGATATGGAAGACTTAAAAGAAAAGATACGAAAAAGAGACAGGCTGGATGAATCTAGGGGTCTGGCCCCTCTAAGAGTTCCGGAGAATGCATTTATTATAGACTCAACGAGCATGACTCTTGAGCAAGTCGTTGAAAAAATTGTGAATGCTTTAGATAAGGAGAATTGATTTGAATGTAGATATAATAAAAGGAGCTAGCTGTGGGTTTTGCTCCGGAGTTATGAGGGCTATTAAGCTGGCTCGTGAGGCGGCCCAGGGGGATGTTAGGGTTTATACATTGGGACCAGTTATACATAATCCCCAGGTTGTCGAGAGCCTTGAAAAATCAAATATTATATCTGTTGATGACATAAAAGGCCTTTCAGGAGGTGATACCGTCCTTATTCGCAGTCACGGTATTACTGAGGAGCTGGAAGAAGAAATCCGTAGGAAAAAACTTAATATTATCGACGCCACATGCCCGAAAGTTAAGAGAGCCCAGAGAATATGTACAAATTTAGCAGAGAATTATAGTAAGGTTTTTATAATCGGTATAAGTGAGCATCCCGAAGTCCAGGGTATCCTTTCAAGAGGATCCGGCAGGGCTAAGGTGATTTCCAGCCTAGAAGAAGCAGCCAAAGAGGAAAAGTTCAGAGATGCAGGAATCCTAGTGCAAACTACCTATAGAACTGAGAAGTTTTACGAAATTGTAAGCGAATTACTGAAAAAAGGGCGGGTCATAAAAATAGAGAACACTATCTGTGAAGAGACAATCACCAGACAGGAAGAGGTATCGGAGCTTTCCTTAAAGGTGGATTTGATGTATGTGGTAGGAGGGAAAAATTCTTCTAATACAAAAAGACTTTTTGAATCCTCCAGCAAAAATGTCACCTCCCTTTATATTGAGACTCCAGAAGAGATTAGCCCTAGACAATTGACTGGTAAAAAAAGAATTGGTATAGTAAGCGGAGCATCAACTCCGATTGACACAGTTAATCGGATAGAAGAGCGAATAAAAAAAGAATTAAAAAAATCCAAAAAGGAAGGTAAGAAGACTAAATGATGGCAGAAGAAAAAATTAGTATGGAAGACGTCCTAAGGCACGTCGAAAATACTCAGAAAGAGCAGACAAACAGAGTTCTAACAGGTGTGATTATCAGTATCGATGAAAGAAGCGGAAAAGCTATTGTCGATATCGGAGATAAATCAGAGGGAGAACTTGCCCTAGAGGAACTTGAGGGCAAAGACGTTAAACCCGGCGATGAGGTAGAGGTATTCATCGTAAAAAAATTCAGGGATTTCGAAAGACATCACATCCTCTCTCACACGAGGGCTAAACTCGAATATCACTGGGAAAAACTTTTTAAAGCTTATGAGGATGAACTTGTTATCGATGCTCTAATCGAAAAACGCGTTAAGGGCGGTCTCATAGTGGACGTTGACGGGGTAAAGGGATTTATGCCCGCCTCGCTTGCAGGTTATCCTATGGTTAAGAACCTTGATTCAATAATGGGTAAGAGCGTACCCTGTAAAATTATTGAATTTGACAGGGAAAAACGAAATATTGTTGTTTCCTGGCGGAAAGCCATTGAAGAAGATGTGAGACAGAAGAGGGAAGACCTCTTTGAACAGCTCTATCCCGGCAAAGTCCTCAAGGGCGAGGTTACCGGAATTAAGAGTTTCGGCGCTTTCATAGACCTTGGCGGTGTTGACGGCCTTCTGCATATAAGTGAACTTTCCTGGGGCCACGTGGATAAGGTTGAGGATGTCCTGCAGATTGGTGATGTGATTGAAATTCAAGTAAAAAGTTTTAATCCCAATTCAAATAGGATAGCTCTCAGCTTAAAAGATATGCAGGCCCATCCCTGGGAAAATATTCTTGATAAGTATCAGCCTGGAGATAATATTGAAGGAACCGTTACCGGAGTTACAAATTACGGTGCTTTTGTAGAGTTGGAGCCCGGAGTAGAGGGACTTGTTAGGACAGAGGAACTCTCCTGGACTGATGATATCAAACATGCCGGTGACCTTCTTAAAGTAAAAGATCAGGTTGAAGTAAAAATAATGGAAGTTGATGAGGAAGATCAGAAAATAGCCCTCAGCATTAAACTTACGCAGCCCAACCCCTGGAAAAAAATAGACGAGCAGAACCAACAGGGTAGTATTATAGACGGCGAGGTAACTCACCTGACAGAATTTGGGGCATTCGTTATGCTACCAGAGGGAGTAGAAGGACTTCTCCATATATCGGATATGTCTTGGAATAAAGACATAAGCCATCCTTCGGATGTTGTTAGTGTCGGAGATAAAATCAAGCTAAAAGTACTGAATATTGATCCAGACCGGCAGAAAGTGTCGCTCGGACTCAAGCAGCTTGATGACAACCCCTATAACGACTATCCCGTAGGATCAAAAGTTAAGGCAAAAGCAAAAGCAGTCCACAAATCTGGAGCATACTTTGAACTTCCAAACGGACTTGAGGCCTATTTACATATATCCAACTATTCCCGTAACCGCATAGAAGATCTCCGTGAGCATCTTACGGAAGGGACAGAGGAAGAATGTAAGGTCACTAAAAACAATGCTGACAAAAAGTTCATAGAAATCAGCATCAAGGATCTTGAAATAGACGAAGAAAAGAAAGATATGAAGAAGTATATGGGGTCCTCTACAAGTGGATCGACCCTTTACGACCTCATCGGGGACAAACTGGAAGGATTAACCGAAGACAAGGATAAATGAAGCTCCGGCTCTTTATCCTTTTTTTTTTCTAGTCTCTGCCTCTGCAGAAGCCTATCAGATAAGAAGCGAGAGCTTCGATTTCAAATCTGCTGAAACAGATAACTTCAGATTCTATTACTATGGTATGGAAGAAGGGGGGGAGGAAATTGGCTCTCTTATCAGAGATTTCGAGTGGATAAGAGAGCGGTTGGCCCAGCATATAAAAGTAAATTTCTGTGAGTCAACCCCAATTTTTCTCTATAATACACACAATCATTTCAGACAAAACACCATAGCCCCAGTCAGCGAGGGGGTACAGGGTTTTTCAGAGGCTTTTAAAAGTCGGCTTGTGATACCACTCTCATATTCTCCCAGAGAAAGAGCTCATCTTATCGCCCATGAAATGACCCATGTATTTCAATTTGAAGTACTTTACGGAGGCGCTTGGCGGTCACCGCGGCTTCTGAAAACCATGGCAGGGCTCACTCCCTTATGGATAATGGAGGGGCAGGCAGAGTACATATCCCACCAATTACTGGATCTTAAATGGTCGGCAGAAGAAAAAATGCTGCTTAGAGATGCGGTTCTCTATGATTATCTTTATAGCCTCAAGGAGCTCCAAAATTTTACACACCTCTATAGAAATTCTTTTCTGGGCTACAAAATAGGACACTATGCAATAGAAACCCTCTCAGAAATTGAAGGAAAAGAAGTAAATTTAAGACTGCTCAAAGGACTAAGAAACAATTTGGACCCTGTGAGTGCTTTTTCCGCTGCAACAGATGAGTTCACTGGACTGCATGATTTTGATATTGTCTGGCAGAAAAAGTTAAAGAAAGAAGTTAGGGAATTCGTGAAAGATAGGGAGAGTGATCAAAAAATCGGCGAAGAGCTTTCTGGGGGAGATTTTCATAGCCGGAATGCAGTCCCTGATGGAAAGGGTGGATTCTATTATGTTTCTGATAAATGGTTGAAGAACGAAATTTACCACCGGGACGTCTCCTCAAAAGAAAAAAAACTGCCAATTCCTGATTCCTTTGAACTTGTAATCGGACATAATTTTGACAGAATAATTACTTATGCACCCCAAGTGAATCTTCTTGTTTTTATAGCCAGCAAGGACAATGACTATTATCTATTTTTCTATTCTCCCGATAGCAAAAAGTTTAGTCGGATTAATCTTGAGGAATTTAATGCACCTCGTTCACCAGCTGTATCCTATGATGGAAATAATGTTTTCTTCACCGCTTTTAAAGACGGCAGTAGAAATATTTTTTCATATAATTCTTTAAATAAGGAATTTACACAGATTACTTTTGATGACTATCACGATTTTGGACTTTTCTATACGCTGGAAGGCAAAATCCTAAGTTCTGCCGAGCGGGATTATAGCCAGGATATTAGGATAAGTGATCCCAAATTGAAAATTTCAACCTGGCTGACAAATAGCCAATCAAATGATATTCATCCCTCATCCATAGATGGCAAAAAAATTCTCTACTCATCCGATAAGGATGAAGTATTTAACCTTTACACTCTTAATCTTAGCGATGGAGAAACTAGAAAACTCACCAATATCAGGGGAGGAGCTTTCTACCCACATTTAGATTCTTCCTCTAATATTATGGCCTCTCTTTATTACGACAGGAGTTATAGAATTTTAAGCCTTAATAAAACCGAAGAGGCCAGGGTGGTTTTTCCTCCAAGGAAAACTTCAGAAAAACCTGCACTACTTAGTGAAAATCTTCAGCCTTATACGGAAACAGGCTTTCAAAAACCACGCTTTCCATATTCTTGTGATTTTTTTCTCCCGAGTTTTCTTTACTCCACTGACATAGGTTTTGTTGGAGGTGGTTATTATATGGGGTCAGATATGCTAAACAAGCATTCGCTCAGTCTTTATTTTTGGGGGTGGCCAGGTTTATATGAAGGGAATATTCAGTACGGATTCAAACTCGGAAGGGCAGATCTTTTTTTAAGCGGAAGTGCAGAAGAGGAAAATTTCCGGGTTAGAGATATCTGGGGTGAAATTTATGACTATTCGGAAAATATTTTCACTAGCCTGATTGGACTTCAATATCCTATTTCCTCCCAAAGTGCTCTCCTATTCTGGGGTGCAGCTCGTTCAAATGACCTAGAAAATAAGACCCTTAAGAAAAAGAAACATGAATCGGAGACCGGCCTTGGAATAGGCTACAGCTGCTCCAGTGTGCGCATTCGGCCTTTTCATCCGGTAAGAGGTAATAGCTTCAACCTGTCGGCCTATGCAGCCAGATCTTTGGACTCCTCCGGTATTAGTTTTGAAAAATACGAGACCTCCTTTACAGGATATACTCCACTATTTTCTGACCGATTAACTCTTGCCCGCCGAGTATCTGGCGGATTTTTTACCGGTCAAGATACTTCTAATTTTGAATTAGATACCAAGGCAGCAAATCCACTTAGCTCATCCTATCGATTGAGAGGTTATAGCAAAAAAAGTTTGATAGGAGAAAGAATTTTATCTGGCTCGCTTGAAACGCGCTGGCTTGCCCTTGAAGACATAGGATGGCATTTAAATTTTATATGGCCCGATATAAATGTATACAGCTTGTCTCTTAAGCTCTTTACTGATGCTGGGAGCGCCTGGACTGGGTCGGACCTACCAAAAAGTAAAGATGACTGGGGTTTTTCTTGGGGGTACGGGATTACGCTCAATCTTTTTCTTCTCCAGGCCTCCCCTGTAATACTTGACATAGAATTCGCCCGACCTTACGATTATGAAAACTGGAGGAGCAGTTTTCTTTTGACCACAGGTTACCTTACTTGGTAGAAAATTATAAGAATGCAGAAACAAGCTTCAAAAAACCATAGTCTTGCCCAGAAGGCCTCTCAAGTGTCTATTGCGACACTTATATCCCGCTTACTCGGATATGCAAGAGATATGATAATTGCCAGTGCATTTGGAGCCACAATGGCGGCAGATGCCTTCTATGTAGCCTATAAGATACCTAATCTCCTAAGGTCTCTACTTGGAGAGGGTTCCTTATCCACATCCCTTATCCCAGTCTATACGGGGTATCTTGCCAGAAAAGAAGACAAGGAGGCTGAAGAGCTTTTGGGAAGTGTTTTTGGAATATTTGGACTTCTTTTTATCGCACTTACTATTCTGGGCATAATATTTGCTCCTGGGATTATCCGATTGATAGCCCCAGGATTTACTGCTGATCCGGAAAAATTTAAACTTACACTTATTTTAACCAGAATAATGTTTCCCTTTCTTATGACCGTTGGTTTCGGAGCGATTGCTCTGGGAGTCCTCAATTCTTGGAGACTTTTCTTTATTCCCGCACTTGCTCCCTCATTTCTTAGCATAAGCGAAATATTATTTATTCTTTTTCTCTCCTCATATTTTGATCCACCGATAAAGGTTTTGGCATATGGAGTTTTGGTTGGTGGGGTTTTACAGTTTCTTGTTCAACTCTATCCCATCATAAAAAGATCAGTTTCCTTAAGAATATCATTTAATTTTAATCATCCAGGGATTAAAAGGATTGCCAGCCTGATGCTTCCGGCAATTATTGGTCTATCAATAACACAAATTAACTCTTTTGTGGATACCATTTGCGCTACCCTTCTTACTGCCGGAAGCGTCACACATCTTTACTATGGCAATAGGCTGATGCAGTTTCCCCTTGCAATGTTTGGAACAGCAGTTGCAACTGTTACACTACCTATAATGTCAGAATATGCAGCAAACAAACGGACTGACCTCTTGAAAAACACTTTATCCAGTTCCATAAGAAGCGTATCTTTTCTTATAATACCATCAGCAATCGGTCTCATATTTTTAGGCCGTCCAATTGTTCAGATGCTCTTTGAACGGGGACAATTTCTTCCTACTGATACTTCTGCCGCTTATTTTGCACTTGCTCTATATTCTTCAGGTCTCTTTTTCTATGCTGGAATAAAAGTATTTGTCAGTGCTTTTCACTCACTTCAGGATACCAAGACCCCAGTAAAAATAGCTTGTTTTGCCATGCTGATAAACATGACCTTAAATATACTTGTCATAACAGTCCCTGTTTTGAGAGAAAAATTTTCGTCGGCAGGACTTGCTGGAGCTACTTCAGCAGCCGCAGGGGTAAATTTATTGCTTTTGATTTTCACCTTTATAAAGAAACAAGGTAAGTTTTCGGATGGCAAGATTTTACCTTCAATATCCAAGCATATTTTCTCTGCGGGTATCCTGGCAATATTTCTCTATAGAGCCAATATTTTTACAAGTGATTTTTCAGTCTATTTAAGGACTCCCATTCTTATTTTTTCTGGGGCCCTAATCTACTTTGGAGTTGCCTTTCTTCTTAGAACCCCGGAACTATCGCTTATCGGAAAACTTTTAAGACGATGAATCTATCAGATATTCCCGATAAACCGGGCGTATATCTTTTTATGAATATTTCCGGGATTGTTATATATGTCGGAAAAGCAAAGTCCCTCCGTAAAAGAATTCAGAGTCATTTTAATAGTGATAATAAGGGTCTAAAGCAAGTTATGATGATCTCTAGGGTAAAGACAGTGGATTTCATTACATTGAAAAATGAAGAAGAGGCCCTGATTTTAGAAGATAAACTCATCAAATCCCTCCGGCCCAAGTACAATGTCTTGTTAAAAGACTCTAAAACATTTCCTTATCTAGAACTCACCGAGGGGGAGGAGTTTCCCACCCTCAGGGTTACTAGACAGAAAAACAATCCCTCATCACTTTATTTCGGGCCCTTTCCCGATGTAAGAAGTATGAGAGAGGCAAAAAGGGTGGCAGAAAGCATTTTCCCTTTGAGAAAGTGCAATAAGTTTTCTTTGAAAGAAAGGCCTTGCTTAAATTACCAAATAGGAAGATGCATGGCCCCCTGCGTCGGAAAAATTACCAAGGATGAATATAGGGCAATTACTGAAGAACTAAAGGTGTTTCTGAGTGGTGACAGGGAGAATCTTCTGCTTCAGCTTGAAGAGAAAATGAATCAACTAAAAGATAAACTCGAATATGAAAAAGCAGCCTTGATAAGAGACCAGATAAAAAAATTAGAAAATCTTTATCCCAAAGTTAATGCCAGGAAGATGAGCCGAAAAGCTCTTGAAGTAATTACAAGTAAGGACCCCGGTGCACATATACGCCAGGCCCTGAAAATGGATCATGACCCACGAGTAATCGAAGGATTTGATATATCACACACATCCTCTAGTGAGGCAGTAGGGAGTATGGTGCGATTTGTTGATGGGGAACCCGACAAATCCGGCTACCGCCGCTACAAAATCCAGCAGCCTGAGACCTCTGATGATCTCAGCATGCTTAAAGAAGTAATCTATAGGCGCCTAAAGCGCGTAGCAGATGGTAAAGATGATCCTCCGGATCTTATTTTCATTGACGGAGGTAAAGGCCAAGAGAAAACCGCTCGTGAGGTTGTAGCTAGCCTCGGCTTAACTTATATTAAAACAATTTCTTTAGCAAAAAAAAGTTGCACACTCTATCATAAGGGAAGAAAAGTTGGGATAGAAAAGGGGACTCCTGCTTACAATCTTTTTAAGAGAATAGATGACGAGGCCCACCGGTTTGCTCATACTTACCATAGACTCAGAAGAAAAAAGAGGGTATAGAAAAAACTTTTAAAGATAGACCTGAAAACCTCCTCTATGAGAGCGATTCAGGATTGAATAATAAGAATATAAATGATATTATACTCCGATGATTAAATCACTATTAAATAAAATTTTCGGTACTTACTCAGATAAACAAGTTATGAAGCTGGAGCCCATTCTTGAACAGATAAATTCTCTTGAAGAAACAATCAAGCTCCTATCTGATGAAGAACTTAAACTTAAGCGCTCCGAGTTTATGAAGAGACACTCTCAAGG
>JAAZFS010000216.1 GCA_012511615.1 Elusimicrobiota bacterium
ACCTTGACTAAGAATAAAATCAAGACCCTGATTGAGTCCAGCAAGGGCAGCAAGATTTAGTGTCCCGCTTTCTACTGCATCTGGCCAAAATTCCGGCTGAAATTCTTACTCTGAATTAGAGCCTGTTCCACCATGAATAAGAGGATCTATTTTTATGTCAGGATCTACATAAAAACCACCACATCCCGTTGGACCCATTAGTCCCTTATGACCAGAGAAAGCCATAAAAGAAATATTCATTTTTTCTACATCAATAGGATAAATACCAGCCGTCTGTGCTGCATCAAGCATTAGAGGGATTTTTTCTCTACGGCAGATTTTTCCTATTTTCATAATATCTTGAATTGCGCCCGAGACATTTGAAGCATGGTTTATAACTGCAAGATCCGCCCCAGGAATTTTTTTCTGGAAGTCTTCAAAGTCAAGGTAGCCTTCTTTGGGGGACGCCCCAGCTTTTATTACCGATATTCCCCGTTCTTTAATCAGGTAGTTGAGTGGCCTCATTACTGCGTTATGCTCCATGGATGTAGTAATAACCCTGGAGTTTTTCTTTAAATAGCCCTTTAGTATAGTGTTAATTCCTGCGGTAGCATTTATTGTAAAAGCCAGACGGGAAGAATCGGATATATTAAATATTTCGGCCAGCTTTTCCCGACAATCAAAAGCTATGCGGGATACCTCTATGGCTGCCCTATAACTTCCACGGCTGCTGGATACACCAAGCTGGGTAATATGGTCATATACCGCCTGGGCTACACCAGGCGGTTTTGGAAATGATGTTGCGGCATTATCTAAATATATCATTAGGTTTTCCTTTCCGAGGTTTTGAAAAAAAGTAGGTTAATACTAGCAAAAACAATTAAAGCAGATGCGGTTAAAAACATCAATCTAAATGATGATACTCCAGCAATAAACCCCATAAGGGGTGGAGCTATCAAATGAGCACTATCAAATACCATACTGTAAAGAGTGGCTGAAGCTGCTTCAAATTCTTTCCCACAGTTTTTCATAAGAAGTGGGTAAATATTTGAATCGGATATTCCAAATCCTGCTCCATATATGAGACCAGCTACAATTAGAAATGGGAAAGATAAGAAGGAAAGAAAAAAGACTCCAACTGCCGCGGTCATCAAGCCCAAAACTACAATTAGTTTTCTAGATTTTCTGTCAAAAACCCTCCCAAGTATTAGTCTTATTAGTATGGTGCTTGTAGCAAAAAAGGTAAAGAAAAAAGAAAAGTTTTTAATTGATTTTTTTGCTGCTGCAAGTGATAAAAAACTGACTATAGTTGCGTCGGCAAATATGATGAAAAAAACGGCTGCAAGGGGTGGAGCGAGCTTCCTTATTTTAAGTCCCTTAAAAGAAGCAGCCTCTGGATTGAGTCTATCTTTTGGTTCTTTGAGTGCGAGAATTAGAGGAAGAACAATCACCGCCAGTGATGTCGAAAATATAGTTATTATCTGAAAAGAGAATCTACCCGATAGCCAGGATCCAAGTATGGGGGCATAGAGTAGGGGAATGATAAATACAGTTGAATAGAGGCCGAAGAGTTCTCCTCTTCTTTCCTCAGGCAAAATCATAGTTATCATATTCAGTGCTGAAAAAAAGTAGATTATCAGTCCGCTTCCCTGAAGTGTTCTAGAAAAGAGTAGAGTTAGAAATGAATTGGAGTAGGGAAATAGGAGGATTCCGATTGTATTACCAAAAAGACCCGCAACCATTAATTTTTTTGTACCGATTCTTTGGATGAAAACTCCTATTTGCTGTCTAAAAATAACAGTAAGTAAAGAGGCACTGCCCATAACAATTCCAGTTAGCATCTCAGATCCAGTGGATTTTAGAATATGAGGGGGAAGAAGCGGGAGTAATACAAACCAAGAGGTATTATTAAGTATTCCAGCCAGTATTAGTATGATAAAGTTGCGTTTTTTAATTTTTCTATCTGCCTCTTTTTATTGTATTTTGAAGTATCCGATTGTCATTGTGTATTGATAAATTTAAGCGTATTTACAGGCTTTGAATCAGTGAAAAATTGTATTAATATTGTCAGCTGTTTGCAAACTGCTTTGACTAATAATACAATGATATTTATGGCAAAAGACAAGCAATTTGTAATCGGAATAGATGAAGCCGGAATGGGCCCAGTATTTGGACCTCTTCTTGTTGCCGGC
>JAAZFS010000217.1 GCA_012511615.1 Elusimicrobiota bacterium
ACCGAGGCTTAATATTAAATCCAGACCAGATATGTCCGGCATAGTGAACTCTCCGGTCTCCCAGTCAGCAATACATAGTATTTTCAATTTAAACTTCCCTGCCTTCAGACTCCTGCCGGGAATCGGTGAGTTATAAACAGTTGATTGGAGCGGGCGATGGGGTTCGAACCCACGACCTTCTCGTTGGCAACGAGACATTCTACCACTGAACTACGCCCGCTCTCTGAAAATATTTATTTAAGTACGCTTATCCCCGGAAGTTCCTTACCCTCAAGAAACATGAGGCTTGCACCTCCGCCAGTTGAAATATGAGTAAAGTTTTCCCTTGAAAAACCAAAGTTGTTTATAGCCGACACTGTATCACCGCCTCCGGCGATTGAAGAAGCACCAGCAGCTGTCGCTTTCGCAATGGCTTCAATTACAGCCCGGGTCCCTCCCTCAAACTCCTCTACTTCAAAGACTCCCATCGGACCATTTATTACTACCGTAGCGGCCCCAGCAATCTTTGATGCGAATAGCTCTCGCGTTTTCGGGCCGATATCCGCCCCCATCATATGGTCTGGGATATCGGGGCCTTGGGTCTTTTCTATCTTTGTCGCATTATCAACTGAGTCTGATATAATATAATCAATTGGAAGAACAAGTTCAACATTATTCTCTTTGGACTTGTCTAAAATGCTGTATGCAGTATCCATTTGTGACTCATCAAAAAGCGACAAGCCTATTGAATGCCCCTGAGCTTTCAGAATCGTGTAAGCCATTCCCCCACCGATAATTATTACATCGGCCTTGTCCAACATAAATTCAATTACGCCTATCTTTGTTTCCAGCTTGGCTCCCCCCAGAACAAGAACCATAGGATGATCTGGAGTAAGACCCTTAGTAAGATATTTTATCTCTTTCTCCAGAAGCCTGCCAGCCGCAGAAGGCAGAAGAGGTGGCAGTCCTACTATAGAAGCATGCTGGCGGTGAACTGTCCCAAAGGCATCTTGCACAAAAACATCAGCAAGGGAGGCGAGTTCTCCTGCAAAAACCGAGTCATTTTCCTGCTCACCTGGATAAAACCTCAAGTTTTCCAATAGAAGAACTTCACCCGGCTTGAGTGCTGATGCTTTTTGCTTAGCCTCATTCCCAACCGCGACAGAGGAAAACTCAACTTCCAATCCTAGTAGCTCCGAAAGCCGATCCGCCACAGGTTTGATTGAGTATTTCGGGTTAGGAGTAGCCTTGGGCCTACCTAGATGACTAATCAAGATAACCGCCGCCCCCCCATCAAGCTATTCTCTTATTGTAGGCAAGGCTTCGATTATTCTGGTATCATCCTGAATAACCCCTTCCTTTAAGGGAACATTAAAATCGCACCTTACCAGCGCTTTTTTGCCCGAATAGTTCAGGCTATCAAGCGTTCTTAGCATCTATTATAGCCTCGCGATCTTCTTAAACATATCCACACAACGGCAGGAATATCCCCACTCGTTATCGTACCAGGAAACAATTTTGATAAAATTATCCTTGATAACTGAAGTTGCCAATGAATCAAATATGCTTGAATAAGGATTTCCAACGATGTCCTGACTAACAAGTGGCTCGTCAGAATAAGCCAGAATTCCTTTAAGTGATGACTCTGAGGCTTCTTTCATTGCTGCGTTAACTTCTTCAACTGTTACATTCTTCTTAAGCTCAGCGACCAAGTCTACTATTGAACCATTAGCTACAGGGACTCTCATGGCCATACCATCAAGGCGGCCGTCCAATTCAGGAATAACTTTTCCTACAGCAGATGCAGCACCTGTGGTTGTAGGAATTATATTCACGGCGGCGGCTCTCGCACGACGGAGATCCGAATGAGGTTGATCTAAAATATTCTGATCAGTCGTATAGGCATGAACAGTTGTCATAAGACCCCGCACAAGCCCAAAATTTTCATTTAAAACCTTTGCTATCGGAGCAAGACAGTTTGTAGTGCAGGATGCGTTGGAAATTATTTTATCCTCAGGCTTTATGGTATCACAGTTGACTCCCATAACAATCATGGCATCAATCGGATCCTTGGCTGGCACTGAAAGAATCACTTTTTTTGCACCCGCTGTAATATGCTTTTCTATCTGCGCTCTACTACGAAATACTCCAGTTGACTCCAAAACATAATCTACTCCGAGTTCTTTCCAGGGAAGCTCCTCTGGATCCCTCAGGCTGGTAATCTTAATTTCCTTGCCATCAACGATTATGCTCTTATCTCCTGCCTTAACCTCGGCGGGAAAAATCCCATGCACTGAATCATATTTTAAAAGATGTGCCAGAGTTTTTGCATCCGTAAGGTCGTTTACAGCCTTTACATCGAAACCACCCTCTTCAAACATTCTCCGGAAAACCTGTCTTCCTATTCTACCAAAACCATTAATGCCTACTTTGATTGCCATTTTAAAACTCCTCTTTTCTTTTTTTACGGGGCTGATACCCCTTGTCACGTTCAATGCAAAATATTTTAAAATTATATTTCATTATAGTTTAAAAAATAAATAGCCGGTGTCAAATATTCTCGCCCAGACCTTAGTCTAAGATAATCTCTGATTCAAAAGGTTCTTCCGGATTTTCTTGTCTATGAGCCCTTATC
>JAAZFS010000218.1 GCA_012511615.1 Elusimicrobiota bacterium
GTAATCATCAGTATTTCTATCTTCATATGGAGGAGGAGCTCCGTAAATTCAAGCGTTACAAAAGGCCACTATCCTTGATTATGCTGGATATAGATCATTTTAAGCAGTTTAATGATACATACGGTCATCAACAGGGAGATATTGCCCTAAGGGCAGTAAGTGATATCCTGAAAAATAGTGTCCGTGAAACGGATATAGTCTGTCGTTATGGAGGGGAAGAATTTGCAGTAATTCTTCCGGAAACAAAGCTTGACAAGGCACTTGCCGTCGCTGAAAGAATCCGGTCTGCCGCCGAGAGTAATGAAATAGTATTATCTGATACTGTTACTGGAAGAGTTACGCTCAGCCTGGGGGTTTCAGAATATCCTCAGGACCATATTATCTCCGATAAAGAGTTTGTCGAATTGGCCGATGCTGCCTTATATATAGCAAAAAACTACGGTAGAAATCGCGTAGAAGTTGCGAGGTAGAAAAAATTTTAAAAAGGATTCACTGCCGGTAGAGATAGGGGACAAATAGCCTCCTCTGTAGAGACCGGGATTGAACTTGAGGGGAATCTTGGAATACGTGTTTGGGGCTATGAAGGATATATTGGAGGAAGTGGAAGATGAAAAAAGAAGATATAGAGCTTATACTTTTTGATTTTGGTGGGGTTATAGCTCCCGAGGGTTTTCAGCTGGGTGTGCTTAAACTTGCTCATATGTATGGAAAAACCTTTGAGGAAATGTACGAAATAGCAGGTTACGAGGCTGGAATGGATACAGGCTATACTGCAGGGGGATCCCCTGAAGAAAATTACTGGGCTGCTATGGCTAGGATTCTTGGTGAGTATAGAGATATCTCCCACTATCGTGATTTATATCTTGATAATTTCGAGCCTCGTAAGGATATGGTGGAGTTTATAGCCCAGCTTAGTCAGAAGAATCGATTAGGAATTTTTTCCGATCAGACTAATTGGATTTATGAGATTGATGAACAAACACCTTTTTTGAAATATTTTGATTATAAATGCATATCTTTTGAGAAAGGATACACCAAGCATGATGATGAGTTTTATCTGCTTCCTTCTCAAGAAACAGGAGTAGCTCCAGAAAAAATACTTGTTATAGATGATAAGAAAAGGGTGGTTGAGAGAGCCAAGAGCTTTGGCATGCAGGGATATCTCTTTGTTTTTATCCGGGACTGCATAGAATATCTTCGTCCCTTTTTGAGTTAGTGAAATACATATACTGTAAGGCAAATACAGTAAAAACCTCACTAGTTTCTTTAGCTTTCCCAAGGCCTCTATTTTTTGTTTCCTTGACTGATTAGCACATTTGTGCTATAAGTTTTTTCAGGAGATTTTATGGAAAAACTTAGTCAAATTCAAAAAAACATTTTAGATTATATTCGCTTCGAGGTTGACTCCTTAGGCATACCTCCAACTCTTCGTATGATCCAAAAAAAATTTAATTATTCCTCCCTATCTAGCCCGCGCTACCACTTAAAAAAACTTGCAGAGAAAGGTTATATAAATCTTCTAAAAGGTGCCTCTAGGGGAATAGAACTTCTTGGGCGAGGGATACCTCTTTTAGGCGAAGTGAGCGCAGGATACCCGTCGGATTCTGAGGAACATATAGAGGGCTATCTAGATATAGGGCGATATTTAAGAGATGAGGACTCTTTGTTCTGTATACGAGTAAAGGGAGAGAGCATGAGCGGGGCAGGTATTATGGATGGGGATATTCTTTTTGTACGGAAGGATACTGGCTTTGATGACGGAGATATTGTTCTGGCTCTTGTTGGGGGTGAGACGCTTGTTAAGCGGTTTAAGCTATTAGAAGGTCATTCAATTCTTAAGGCGGAGCATCCCGACTATCCGGACATAATACCCGGAAGCGATGCCTCGCTTATAGGAAAAATTACCGGTGTATTCAGGGGATATGACCAGCTCCCGATTTACTGAAATAGGGGAACCTGTAAAAGTAGGGGCGGTATTTGATAAGGCTCGGATATTTCCTAAATGGTTCTTTTATAAGGGTAGCAGATATAAACTTGAAAAAGTAAACTACGAGTGGGTAGATTTTCGAGGTTCTTCTCGAATACTCTGCTATGCAGTTAGCGATGGAAATAATCTTTATGAGCTATCACTTAATATGAAAATGCTTTCCTGGCGTCTTGAAAAGATCTACTTGGAATGAGTGTAATAATCCACCTTGATATGAATGCTTTTTTTGCCTCGGTTGAGCAGGAGATTAATCCTAGGCTTAAGGGTAAACCCATCGCCGTATGTGGAAAGGGGCGTACTGTCGTGGCTGCTGCATCTTATGAGGCCCGCCGTTATGGCGTAAAAACGGGCATGAACCTTTACGAGGCCCGGAAGCTCTGTCCAGACATAATAGCAGTGATTGGTGATCATGCCAGGTATGAAAGTGTATCGGAGAGAATGCAAAAGATATGTCTCTCCTATACCCCCTATGTGGAAGTCTTTTCAATTGATGAAGTGTTCATGGATATAAGTGGCTCGATTTCTCATTTTGGAAGTCCTTTGGAAATTGCTCGGGGATTAAAAAATAGGATAAAAAAAGAACTGGGCCTAACCTGCTCTATAGGAATAGCTCCAGGTAAACTTCTTGCCAAGCTGGCCTCTGAGAGGGAAAAACCTGATGGTTTGGTTGTATTTGAAGCTGATGAGATTTCCGAGATACTCTCTTATACGCCTGTAGGTGACCTTTGTGGTATAGGCCCTAAGACGACTGCCTCCCTCAATGCTCTTGGGATAAATACGCTGGGAGAACTCTCCCAAGCCCCAGAGAGTATGCTTATCAGAAAATTTGGTTTTATCGCACATCTACTCAAAATGAGTGCAAGGGGTCTTGATAGCTCGCCTGTCGCAAAATATTCCGACAAAAAACAAGTAAAATCGGTTGGTAATTCAAGTACTTTTCCAGAGAACACGCGGGATATCAATCTTATTAAATCCTATATTTATATACTTAGCGAGAGAGCCGCCTACAGGATGAGAGCTAAAAAGAAAGTGGGTCGCTGTATTTCTCTTTACATCCGTTATAATGATTTTAGCGGGTCTTCAAAGAGTCGTCGCTTGGAGACTTCCCTGAAAACTTCTGGAGAAATATTCAATCTTGCCTCTCTACTTTTTGAAAAATTTCTGCCTCTTTCTCGGTCGGTCAGGATGGCTGGAATAAGTATTACATCACTTGAGGACGATAGGGGACAAGAAGATCTTTTCCAAGATAGGAGGAAGGAGTTGCGCCTAACTGAAGCTACGGATAGGATAAATTCCAAATTCGGAGAGATGACCCTCCGGCCTCTTTCATTTGATATAGCACTGCGCTCTTCAGGGAAAAATGAAAATTTATTAGTCCGCACTCCTGGCTTTCAAGAGGGTACAAGGGGACGGCTATGAACACCCCTTTCTTCAGCGTAATAATTCCGGTATATAACCGTGAAAAATACATCTCCAAAGCCCTAGATTCGGTTCTCAGTCAAACTATGGAAGATTTTGAATGTATTATAGTAGACGATGGTTCTGAGGATTCTACCTGTGAAGTTCTCAAAAAATATAGGGATAAAAGGATTAAAATCCTTTCCCAGAAAAATTCTGGTCCATCCGCAGCCAGAAACAGAGGAATAAGTGAAGCATCAGGGAGATTTATATCTTTTTTGGATTCAGATGACTGGTGGAAAAAGGATAAACTTAAAGTAACTTATCAGGCTATACAGGAAAGGCCGGATATCAAAATATTTCATACGCTCGAGAGATGGTACAGGGGCGGAGTGCATTTAAACCAGAAAAAAAAACATCGTCCTCCCACAGGTGAGGTTTTTGGACGGGCTCTTAAAATCTGTTCTATAAGTCTGTCAACCGCCACCATTAGGTATGACGTATTCGAAAAATACGGCCTCTTTGATGAGAGTTTTCCCGCCTGTGAGGATTATGAATTTTGGCTGAGGATTACCAGTCGGGAAAAAGTCCATTTAATTGAAGAGGTGCTAACGGAGAAAGAGGGGGGACATAAGGATCAACAATCGAAGAAGTATCCTGCCATGGACCTCTTCAGAATACGGGCAATCTGTAAAGCTCTTGAGTCTGGTATTCTTGACGAAGAAAAATATCAACTCGCCCTGAAAGAGCTGAAAGTAAAATGTAACATTTATGGTTTGGGTGCCCAGAAGAGGGGTCGATTGAGCGAGGCAGAAAAATATTTTAAGCTTCATGAGAGCTATATATGGGAAGAATGATAGTGTGTTGGTCTTTGACTTGTATGGCTGAACCCAGATTTCTAGTTTCTCTTGACTATCCCCCCTTATTCGGTATATATATAACTGTAAGATAAGAGGATTATATTTATGAAATCAAGCCTGTCCTCATACAGGAATAAGCTGTTTTTTGGCTTCTCGCTTGCCCTTATA
>JAAZFS010000219.1 GCA_012511615.1 Elusimicrobiota bacterium
CTCTTACACCTTCTATCTGGCGCAAGGTTGATCGTCCACACCGGTCTCTTGAATTAAAGAATATCTTAGAGGGAATTAAAGTATTTTCAAAAGATTTTCAGGGGAGCTTAAATACAGAAACCATGTTAGTCCGGGATATGAATGACCAGGAAGAAGAACTACATAAGATTGCAGGCTTTATCAAAGAACTTAATGCTCACCGATGTTATATTTCTATTCCTACCCGTCCTCCTACGGTAAAATGGATACAGCCTCCTCTACCCGAAAAAATAACGGTAGCATACAATATTTTTCAAAAATACGGTTTATCAGTTGAATGTTTACTGGGATTTGCAGTCCAGTCTTTTGGTTTTACAGGGGATATTGAAAGGGATATACTCAGTATTACAGCAGTACATCCTATGCGTGAATCAGAAATACAAAATTTCTTAAAAAAAGCAGGCAGTGATTGGGAAGTTATAAAAAACCTCATCAAAGACAAAAAACTAATAAAAACTTCCTATGGCAACCAGAAGTTTTATATGAGAAATTTTGCAGCAAGAAAAGGTGATTAAAACAGTTTGAATTACCGGAATAAAATACGTGATAGCTTCCCACGTTTTATTTCAACAGCACGTTCCGGGCATAATTCCTGACAGCAAAAACAACGAATACATTGAGTTAGATCTACATATGGTTTTGTTTCAATCATCTGGATACATTTGGCCGGGCAGTTCCGTGCACATAAGCCACAGCCAATACATTTTTCATGAATAAAATCAGGTTTAGGCCTTAGAATATTATAAAAAAACTTGTCTAATACTTCCGGTAAGGGTATTGGGAGATGTCGGCTTCTGGAAGAGGCAGGTACTTTAAAAGGAATCGGTTTTAAATCAGCAGATAACATTCCCTTGATATCCAAATCTTCAAAATTTTCAACTACAAGTTTTCTTTCTATAGCCTTTTGCAGTGTAAAGACTCGTTTCGGAGAAAGCCCTATAAGATGGCAGCAAGCCAGATCAAGAGCATGCGGGTTAGTTGAAGCTCCTAATAAGCCGACTTGCTTTAAATCACCAGCTGAAGGCCCTGAACCTTCCATAGCAATCACAGCATCTATTATGGATATCTGAGGTTTTACAAATTCAGCAACATCTACCAGCATATTGGAAAAATCTCTTATATCACTCATTCTTAGATGATAGTCTGCCTTCAGTAAACCGGGAATAGTCCCAAACAAATTCTTGACAGCCCCTGTGTAGATTGTAAATCCATGAGTTTTCAATTTTGCAAGAGAGATAATTACATCAGCCTCTTTAATATCATGAGCCAGGGTAATCTGTTTTAGTATTTTTCCTTCCGGGTAAGAGAAGTCTTCCTGCTGGAAGTTCCAGTTTAGCTGTGCCCCTGTTTTTTTTGCTACATCCTCCATCCATGTTTCCCGATAGATTCCTTTTAACCAGCCTTTTGTGAAAGGACCACCAGGGCTGTCGGCAATAATTACTTTAGCACCAAGGGACTGCACCTGATTAACAATTGTTTCAACCAGAGCAGGATGAGTAGTAACACCGGCTTCCGCGGGTTTTTTCATGAGCAGATTGACTTTTAACAGCACTTTCTGCCCGGGTTTAATAATTTTATCCAAATTACCCAATTCCTGCAATAGCTTCACAGTTGCAGGCTGGATATCTTCCTTCTGATAACTCTTACATGGGGTAAAAACAACTTTATTCCCTGTCATAATCTTCCTTCTTACATCCAAATTTTTATTAATTTTTTGATTATATCAGAATTTTAGATAATTTAGAAATTTTACACATAAAAATAGAGGTCTTATTTTATTAATTTTTCTAATTTTCAATTAGCCTGTTAAATAAGTCCTTATTGATATTACCTCCGCTTAAAATAATCGCTGTTTTCTTACTGGAAAATATCCTGGGATTTTCCAAAACTGCAGCAACTCCAACTGCGCCGGCTCCTTCAGTAACTAAATTTTCCTTTTTCCACAACAGGGAGA
>JAAZFS010000220.1 GCA_012511615.1 Elusimicrobiota bacterium
ATAGGAAACCGTCGAACTATGGAGGAACGCCTCTCCGCTGCCGTTGAGACTTTCGTCTGTAAAGGGATTCGAGAAAGCTTAGCAATTCTTGACCTCGATCACTTTAAACTTGTTAATGATATGTTTGGCCACGATGAGGGTGATCGGGTTCTGATTTCATTTAGCAAACTTGTCAGTAGTATGCTCAGAGAGGGAGACGAACTTTTTCGGTTTGGAGGAGAAGAATTTGTAGCTCTTCTCGTGGGTAACGATGTCGAAAGAGTGGAACCTCTAATGGAAGAAATAAGGATTCAAGTTGCAGAGAATATTAATGCTCAGGGTAGGGCTGTTACAACGAGTGTTGGAGTGGCGTATCTTAATCTGGGAGAAAAATGGGATGACTGGCTCAAAAGAGCCGACCTCGCACTTTATAAGGCAAAAGCCTGCGGGAGAAACCAGGTGGTTATGGCTTCGCCTCCAGGAGTTAATCCAGAAATACCTGTTTAATTTAAGTTTTGGGTTACATCTTTTTTAAATAGTTTTTTCTGGAGCAATTTTCTAATACTGCTGAATTTAAATATGCCAAGGAGTTCTTGTCTGTTTTATTTATTTCTCATCTTAGTTTTGGTCAAGCATTTTTCCATATTAGATAAAAGAATTCAATACACTTTATGCACCTTGTTTTTTCAGAAAGAAAACTAAAGAATCTTTTTAGTAAGTGGTCTCTTGAGGCGCAGCTTTTTACGCCTGATATTCAAGGACGACTTGTGATGTATAGCGAGTTTGCTGATATAAATCTAAAAAAAACTCCAGTATGGGGTTCTCTTAAAAATTATATCCTTCCTTCTCGTCGGGCTGCATTTGAAGATTCTGCAAAAGAAAAAAGCCCACTCATTTTGGTAGGTGTCCGCAACTGTGATATAAGAGGAGCTTTAGGGATTTTGGATAGGGTGTTTGCTGGAAAAGAATTTTCTGATCCTCTATATAAAAAAATGCGCAAAAATACCTTAATAGTATCTGTAGATTGTTTCATGCCAGCAGATACCTGTTTCTGTATTCAAACTGGAGGCATCCCTTTTGTATCCGCTGGTTCTGATATAAATATAACGCCCCTTAGTAATGACCAGTATTTATTAGAATCTTTAAGCTTAGAAGGTAAAAGACTTCTCAGTAATTCAAATGCTAGGGGAGTCAGTGAACTTGAGCTTCGGATGAGAAACGATATTCGGGATACCGCATTCAAGAAAGTTCAAGGCAATTTTAATATCGATATTTCAAGAGGTTTTTTTAAAAAAACACACACAGAAACTAGTGAAAAAAAAGAATACTGGGAGGAGCTATCTGCCAATTGTATTCAATGTGGCGCCTGCAACTTTACCTGCCCTACCTGCTACTGCACTATATTAAACGAAGTATCCTCCAGAAATAAATTTTTTAAAGTGCTTCAGTGGGACAGTTGCCTTTTTAGAGGATACTTTTCCCGCGCGGGAAAAAAAAACCTTCTTCCGAAACTCTCGGAAAGGTTTAGATATCGCTATATTTGCAAATTATCTCTGATGTATACTGAATTTGGAATTTCGGGATGCGTAGGTTGTGGGCGCTGTATACAATCCTGTCCAGCCATGATAGACATGAGAGAGATAATCAGGGGGCTATGTGAAAACTAATTCCCCGTATTTTCCGCAAACTGCAAAAATTATTGAAATAAGGCCCGAGACTTCTCTGGTGAAAAGTTTTAGATTAAGTCTAGACAATGAAATAAGCTTTAGCCCTGGTGAATTCATAATGCTCACTATTCCTGGCGAAGGGGAATTTCCTTTGACCCCTACTTCGGAACCGATTAAATCTACGGTTATTGAAGTGGCGGTAAAAAAAGAGGGATATGCAACGGAGCTTCTACATGAAAAACGGATTGGGGATGTCGTCGGTATTCGTGGACCATATGGAAAAGGTTATCCCTTAACTGAGCTCTCCGGTCGTGATCTGATACTAATTGCTCAGGATGAGGGAATTATACAACTTCACTCATTGCTAATGAAAATTCTTTCAGATCGTTCACGTTTCCCACGACTGACTCTGCTCTATGAATTTTTAAATGATAGAGAAGTCGTTTACTCTTCTAAATTCAATAATTGGCATAATGAGTTTATTTTCTATAAAACTTCATCAGAAAATAATTCTTCGACAAAAAAAGGAATAGATCAACTATTGTCAAAAATAGACTTAGATTTTGACAAGGCTTCTGCGGTAATAGCTGCGCCAGAGAGTATGATAAAGAAAATCGCTCTAAGCTTGAATATGAGTGGTATCTCTTCTGAACAAATCTGGATTCCGCTTGTCAGAAATATGAGTTGCGGAATAGGTAAGTGCAGGCATTGCATCACCGGCGATTATTATGTTTGTAAAGATGGTCCAGTATTTCGTCTGAGTGATATATATGACACATTGGGAAGTATATTATAATGCTTCTTCTTGATATTGAAAAATGCTTTGGGTGTTCTGAATGCAAAGGGGGGAATCCTGGTCTTAAGGCCCTTGTTGAATACGTTATAAGAGCCTCAGTATGCAGGAAATGCCTGAATCCTCCCTGTGTTGCAGCTTGTCCAGTCGAAGCTCTTGTGAAAAATAAAGATGGATTGATTGATAGGCTAACGATGCAATGTGTCGGATGTCGACAGTGCTCGCCTGCCTGCCCTGTGGGGGCAAACCCAGACTGGCTTTTAGATTACAAAGTATATCCAGATAATAAGATTAATCCGGAGATTTGCAAAAAAGGCGCTTTGACGGTGTCTGAATTTCTTCCAGAAGGCTGGGAGGAAATCTCAGAAAACATAGGCCTACCTATCCAGAGATGGAGAGACTAGTTGAATAATATAAAAAGCTTTGTTTTTTTGGACTTGCCCTTCGTTTTGATCTTGCCGTTTTTCGCGGCTGTTCTTGATAGACGCTTGGTTGCTATTAGTCGAGTTCGTCCCAAACAGTCAATTTTTCAGCCATTTTACGAGGTTATGAAGCTTTTGGGGAGTGAAACTCTTCTTCCAAAGGAGGGTAGTATTCCAATATTACTTCTTGCACCTCTTGTAGCCCTTACGGTCATGGTGTTTGCCGCGATGGTTTCATTAAGCGCACTCTTAGCTGGCGAACTCTTATTCTCTGATGCTTTTCTTTTATTTTATATATTTCTTATACTTCCATTTGTCATAGGTGTTGGGGCCTTGGCTTCGGGAAATCCGCTCTCAATATTTGATTTGCCCAGAGCGGTGAGTAGAATGATTGTTGCCGACCTTCCCTTTATAGCTGTTCTGACCGCCTTTCTCTTTCGTTCAGGCAGTAAAACATCCCACTTGTTTGTTCCGTCCAGTTTTCTAGCATTTATTGTGACTATCATATCATTTGGAGCCAAGTCTGTTGAGATTCTTGATGATGGGAGAATTGATAAATTTCTATTAGAATACTCTGGACCTCCTCTCGCCCTCTTTACGGTTTCCCGTTGGTTTTTTGTTGGCCTTCTACCAATTTTTGTGCTTCTTCTTTTTCTTAGTCCGCTTACCGTTTATGGGGGGATTATTAAATACTTTGCAGTTTTTATTCTTATTTTTCTGGTAAAAGAGATATTATCTCGCCTGGATCCTGCTCATAGATTAAAAATTCTTTTTGGTCCTTTGAATGTTTTAGCTTTGAGCATGCTGCTTCTAGCAGCCTTGGGTTTATGAAGAGCTTTCTTTTTTCCAGGTCGCTCTGGATTTACCATTACCCAGCGGCAGATTGTGGGGGTTGTAAAATGGAAATAGAGACTATTAATAGAGTTTTTCATGATGCCATGCTTCCAGCTCCAGAACTTGTAAAAAACATAAGGCGTGCTGACCTTTTGCTAATCACTGGAATGGTCAATTTTAGTCATGTTTCGCAAATTAAGCTTCTTTATAGCCAGGCGCCTCGTCCTATTTATGTTATTGCAGCGGGGGTTTGTGCGCTTGATGGAGGGATATTTCGCGAATCCTATTCTATTGCCCCCCCTCTAGAAAGGCATATACCAGTGGATATATATATCCCTGGATGTCCTCCCCGACCAGAAGCTATTATGGATGGAGTATCTAAATTGCTTTCAAAAATAAAAATTTCAGAGAAACAGAAAAAAGCTAAAAAAAACACTAGAAATGCTTGAACTCCTTAAAAATAATCTTCATAGAAAAATAGTGGCTATTGAAACTCTAGGGCCTAGAAGGATATATATACAGATGAAACCTGAAAATCTTCTAGACGCAGTCAATTATTTTATCGAGCTGGGCATGAGATTTATTACAATCAGCGGAATTGATGAGTTGGAATCTTTTGAATTGTTGTATCATTTTTCAGAAGATAAAACTGGAGTTGTATTTAGTCTCAGAGTTATTCTTGACATTGCAAATTCTGAAATTTTATCCATGGAGAGGGTGCTTCCAGCTGTAGCATGGATAGAGAATGAAATCTCTGAACTTTTTGGTATAAGGTTCAGAGAACTTTCAGGAAAGGAACATGTTTTACTGTCAAAAGATTATTGTGGGCGTAGGAACCCTCTCCGAAAAATATAATGGCAACATGAAAGACAATAAAACAGCAAAAACAAACCACAGGTTCAGTAGAGAGGGTGTAAAAACCGAAACTAGATCTGAAGTTGCTGGCGACTTTAGGATTAAGCTTAATTTGGCCCACAATCATCGTGGTGTAGAGAAACTATATGAATCGATGCATCTTAATCAGGGAGTATTTATCTCAGAGCGTATATCTGCTCATTCGTCGGTCTCGTCTTCTTTTGCTTTTATTCTAGCGATTGAGGAGGTTTCGAATCTTAATATTCCAAAAAGGGCCGAATATATACGCATCATTGCCTCTGAACTAGAGAGAATCAGGGCACACTTATATTGCTTAGTCCTGCTTGGCAGTGAAACGGGTTCAGGAATGCTCCGCTCGGAAGCTGAGAGAAGATTGATAGAAATTCTTTCTCTTTTTGAAAAATTATTTGGCAATCGATATCATTCAGCTCTCATGAGAATTGGGGGGGTAAACATAGATATCACTTTCGAAGACGGGTATATCTTGAGAGATTTTCTTGATAAAATCCTTAGG
>JAAZFS010000221.1 GCA_012511615.1 Elusimicrobiota bacterium
ATCCGGAATCAAAATAGAGTATTAAATACAGATTAAAAAAAACTGTTTTATCAAGATATTAAAAAAGTATTCAGTTATTTATCCTTTAGAACATCCAACGAACTTTGAATGAGCTAGATTATCTATAGTAGAAAAGTTAGAACCGTCACCGCCGCACATCGATTTCATCTGCACCTACTTCTTTTTTCATTTCCACGGACCTGGTGCTATCCACTCTTTTTTAAAATCTTCTGAGCGGACTATTGCTGCGATTGGAGCAAATAAAAAACTTTCTAATTGACCTGCTACTTCCTCAAGTTGTTTTGGGGCATTTTCAGTTTTATTCTTTCTGATAAATGTGTTCCAAAGCATTTGCCTATCAGAATTTTTATCATATATTTCCTCATCGAATAATGGAGATTTAACGGGCAGAATTGTTTTCCTGTGTTCAAAAGTGTTTTTTAATGCTTTAGATAATTTTGCACCACTGAAATTCATTGACCTCATTAAAAGCCAGATATCGTAAAAGTCCTTCATTCTGCTGTTTAATGCTCCAAGCTTTATCATTGTTTCAAACTTCTCACTGACAAGTGTTTCTACCGGATAACCCTTAATATTTGGTTCAGGCATATCAAGGATAACAGGATATTTAATGATTTCAGGATCAGGATAAATTTTATCACCAAAAGCTACATCAATTTTCATAGAAATTCTTGCGCGGTTTAAATAAGCATTAAACTTTATCCTCACGCCCTCACAATTACTTCCTTCTTTAATAACCTCACCCTTGATTGATTCGCCATCAAAATCTAATCCATCATCATTGGTCATTCCACAGATATCTTTAATGACTTTTTCAATTGATTTAACTTTGTTATCATATTCCGCTGAAAAATCTATATCTACTGTGGCTCTTCTCTCATTTACCTCCCATACCGAGAACATTAAGGCGCCTTTTAATATAAACTTATCCAAATATTTCGACTGGCCTAATCTGTACAAAAACCTTTCCATTCCATAATACTGTAATACTTCTTGAAATGGCCTGTTAGTTTCCTTCGCTTTATTTTGAAGGCGGGCTCGAACAGAAGCTTTAATATTTGTAATATTTTTCTTCATAGCATAACTTCCAGTATCGGTTTTACTATATTATAAACTCTGCATATTTTGGAATACTTTAGTATTTCTTTGGGATCTGATTTCTTATCCTTTAGTGCAATTTTTAGAGCTTCCCTGGCCACGTCTACTCCGATCTTATTACGGAATTTAAAACAATCAGCTATAGTTTTTGAAATACTATAGATTTTTATACTCTTCCCTTCTGTTTTTATTTCTTCAATACCAGCCTCCCAGCTTTTTCTTGAAAAATGATAAAAATTTACAGGAGGATAATTAACTTTATTAGCATGTGTATTTCTTGGGATAGCTACATCAACATGCTTTGGAATTTCATCGGTGAGATCATAATAAGACAGCGCAGAAAGCAGACATATCACACCTTGCGGCACTTTTATTGATACTACAGCAAAATCCGGATACGGGAGAGTTATTCCCTCAGAGGATACATATATACCACGATCAAGTTTCTCTACATGGCCGGCTTTAATTGATTTTTGAATAGTTACTTTGTTAAAACCAGCCCCAATTATTTCAGAAAAACTTGCAATTCCACCTCTATTTTTAAGATAATTGGATAGCTTAATTATTGACTTCATGCTTACCTAATCCTCCACACTTACAAATAAGTGTATAGGTTTAAGGTATTTTGTCAAGTAAATAGTCAATATAAAACACATAAAGGCATAATATTGCACTAAGCGGAATCCTCCATCCTCCTTTTATTATGGGTGATAGCCTGAGTTCGACAATGCAAAAAAAATCTTAAAATTCAACAGCCCTTAGGTTGTGGCTAGGATAAAGAAGGAAGAAAAATCTGCCTGAGGTCGGAGACCAATTTATAGGGCTCTGATGAGAGATCAATGCAATTTATTGTTTTATAGAAATATTGGGAATATATTTTGTTTAAATAAGGATAAAGCGAATAGATTTCATTAATTTAATGAATCATCGCTATCGATATCTTCATCATTGGAATCTTCTAATATCAATGTAGAATCTGACATAGGTAACTCTTCTACTTCTTTTAGTTTTCTTTGCATGACCCTTGTTCTTGTTCCGACAAGCTGATCTATATCATTACTGGCCTGATTAATTCTTTTCTTTGCAGTCTCTAAAATATCCCCGAATTTATTAAACTCTGTTTTTACTGCTCCCAAAATTTTCCATACTTCACTTGATCTTTTTTCTATTGCAAGTGTTTTGAATCCCATTTGTAAGCTATTAAGCATTGCTGCTAAATTTGAAGGGCCTGCAATAGTTATTTTATACTCTCTTTGTAAAATTTCCAATAAACCAGGAATCCGTGCAACTTCCGCATAAAGCCCTTCAATAGGTAAAAACATTATTGCGAAATCTGTTGTTTCTGGTGGAGATAAATATTTAGTCGATATATCTTTTGCAAAATACTTTATGGATTTTTCTAA
>JAAZFS010000222.1 GCA_012511615.1 Elusimicrobiota bacterium
AAGGCTACAGTACCTTTTACAATGGAGTGAATACTGATTTGGAATATCGTTCTCCTATTACCATGGAGGATCCGGATCCTCTTTTTGCGGGAATTCCCTATGATGTAAGGATCGCTTATTTTGAGCCACCAGTGCGCTTGTCTTCCGAAGAACTTGATGAACTTAAGGCGATTAACCTTTGGAGTCAGAATATTGAAGAGATGGATTTCTCTATTTACTCAAAGAATGTTCAGGATATTCTTACTATGGTGAGGGATAACCACCGGCGGACTCTTGCAAGAACCAAAGATATATCTGAAGGTCGTGCCAAACAGGATCCCTTTGATATTCTTTATGCAGTTCCAGCAGGGGTAGTTAAACTCTTTGTGGAACAATCTTTTGACCAGCCCAAAGGTGAGAATGTTACGGTAGTAGAGAGAAAAGATCTACCAGATGCCGCCGAGCGCGCAGCCTTCTATAGAACATTCGCTAAAAAAGTTCAGTCCTGATTTAATAATTCTAAAGGGTCTATTCCAAACTGAATAAGACCAGTACTTAGAATTTCTTTAGTTCCGGATCTTTTAGTGGTCTTGTCTATTAAATTTGCTGATTGGGATTGCTGAATTATTATTTCGGCTTGTGAATTATTTCCTTCATTAAAATACAGGGCTGCTAGAGCATATTCAGATGGCGGAAAGGGATATATTTCTAGAGAGCTTTTATAAAGCTCTTCTGCCCGAATTCTGTCTTTGTTATGCAGAATCTCATGTCTTCCCGCAGAGAATACCAGTGCAGATAAATAGTGGGCCGTGAAATAATATAGAAGTGGGGTCAGCATAACAATTGAAAGCACTGCAAGTATTTTATTTTTAAAAACACTAAGTGAGAAGCTTGCATTTAAATAGGCTCCCGAAATTAGGGCAAAAGTTAGGTACACTAAAGGGACACTCAGATTGTACTCAAGGAAATTGTAAACTAGCACTGAAATGAGAGATATGCCGGCAACTTTTCTTTCCTCATCTCCAGAAAATAATTCTTTTAGTATTCCCCATAAAAGTATTATTATTCCCAATAGACTTATTAAGCCAGTTTCGGCACCGATCTGTATAAAATAAGAATGAATATAGATAGACAGGGATTTGGCTTCAGTAAAGAGAGGGAGTATTTGAGCTCTGCTACCTGGCCCAAATCCAAATAGGGGCCTTTTGGAGATAATTTTAATACCTGCTCCTAACCAGCTAAGTCTCTCGGTAATATCATATCCAGAAAGAAGAACAATAACTATTCGAAGAAGGGGTATAAAGTAGGCAACTTTTGGTACTTTGAGTTTGAAATGAATAGATAGGGTAAGTATTAGGGATAAAATTAGAACGGCCGTACCCCATATCGACTGTGTCAATAAAAATGATATGAGAATAAGTAGAAGAGAAGCGAAAAGTGGGTATTTCATTCTTTGATTTTTGTGTTTTGTAAGCTCATATATAGCAAGTGGTATAATAAGCAAATAGAAACCATTCATTATATGAGGATTCGGAGCCCTGAGATATGCAATTTTAAACTTGCAAATATCTATTGTTGCAAAAACCGCCGCTGAAAAAATCAGTAACAAGTTCATTAATTTTCTTTCAGATTTTGAGTCAAAATATTTTAATGAAGCAAGAAAAATCACAGTAAATACAAAAAAGCCAGCTAATGCCGGCGGAAGATTCCAAGGGGTAACTCCAAGGATTGATGCAAAACTCAAGCCGAATATTGTCAGTATAAATCCACTTTTGTTAGTGGCTTGTGTACTGGGAATTCCTTTTCCTGAAAAAAGTATTAAAAAAAGAGGGATGCTTAACAGAAAGCTGTAAAATTGAGGGTGTATGTCCCAACCTGCTCCAATTATTAGGTTTATTAAATATAAGAGAGCGATTATGAGGTAGGCGGTAATTTTCATATATCATCCTAGTCTTAATTTACCAAGGAATTTTTGAAAAGTTGATTTGGTTTCTTCCTTTTAATTTTGAGTTATAGAGTTCAGTATCTGCAATATGCAGCAGGCTTTCATAATCTTCAATCTTTTGAGAGTCTGGGGCAGCAAAATTGATAGACACCAAACCAAAACTCGACGTTACAACAATATCTGGATAATTATCGAATCTCATCTGGGGTATTTTTACAAGCATTTGCTCAGTGATTTCCAAGGCTTCTTTGTGTGTTTTACTGGGAAGTATAATCGCAAATTCTTCTCCACCGAATCTACAACAATGTCCATTGGGTGGGGTTTCGGCCTTTAAGGCTGCGGCTACCGCCTTTAATACATAATCTCCTATGACATGCCCGTAAGTGTCGTTTAATTTTTTAAAGTGGTCTATATCTGCCATTATTAGGGAAAGATGTTTTTGGTTTCTTCTAGAATATTCAAATTCTGAAGCAATTGTTTTGAGGAAATGTTTCTTATTATAGATATTAGTCAAATCATCCGTTATTAGAGAAGTCTGAAGGTCTCTTGCTTCTATGGATAAATCTCTATAGTCTTGATGCATCCTATTTAGAGCGTCCTGCCTTTTGTTCAAAGCTTTTTGATAGGCAGTTTCTCTCTGTTTTATAATTGAAAATTTTTCTGAGATCTTGGAAAGTTTTGTTCTTATAAAATCATAAATTTTCTCAATTAAGTTATGTATAACCCTTATGAATATTATGGTGAAAATAGGAAACCAGGTGAATGCTCCAGCTAAATATCTATAAAAAAACCCGTATTCAAGCTGGTGGAGAAGAAAACCAAGGAATGCCTTTCCCTTTACGACTTCTATTGCAGAGGAGAGAATAGTCGATGAAGCCATATATGGGAAATATTTGGTGTCGGAAAAAAATGCATAGTAGAGGACTCTAATTGGAGTCTCAAGTATCCCAGATAGTACGTAGATGAAATTTAGAAACGGCCTAAAAGCTGGGCCGTATATTGCAAGACCTGTCTGAGTTTTGTTCCCTATAACAACGGGGTCACCAATATAGAGAAAAAAGTGGGCGATGGGAAGAGCGTACAGCAATACGAAGAAGAGAGATTTGATAAACCCATAGGGTTTTTCCTCCGACTTAATATTTTGACGGGGGTCGTAATAAATGGCTGGGGGCATTTAAAATTTTTTATACCATATTTTCGGGACCTACATCCTCAATTGAAAGAACTCTGACCTGATCCATATCTTTGAATATAAGATAATCATGATAGTCTATATTTTCACAGAGAAGTTTCTTGATGTTTTCAGCTGTAATGGGGTGCTTAGACCATATCATGCGCCCAGCACTTCCGAGACATCTATCAATTTCATTTGGTACCAATATAGTAATTTTTTTCATATTATTATCCTTTCTTTAGGTGTTATTTAATTGATTTTTTAACCACTTTGATTATACTGAATTAGAAACACCATTTCAAGAAGCAAAAGATGAAAGGAAAATGTATGCAGAATAAAAGTGCAGAGAGCAAAATAGGGCACATTATAAAAAGAGATTCTTCAATCGTCCCTTTTACAAAAACAAGGGTTGTCAATGCTATTTACCGGGCTGCAATTGCAGTAGGAGGAAGGGATAATAAATTAGCTGAGAAACTGGCGAATAAGGTAACCACAGCATTGGTGGAACGATTTGGTTCGAAAGATATCCATGTAGAAGAAGTTCAGGATATGATTGAAAAAGTACTTATAGATAACGGCAAGGCGCAGACAGCTAAGGCATTTATTCTTTATCGTGCTGAGCGCAAGAGAGAAAGGGAAAACCGTGAGAGTTTAAAAGATTCGGAGTACGGTGGAAGTACTGTCCCATGGAAAAAAACCTGGGAATCCCTTAACTGGTCCTACGAACACGGAATTATGACTGTTAAAGACTTGAATCGGAGGATAGAAGAGTCGAGCTATCTGGAACTTATTAGGGAGTCCGAAAACGCATATAATATGGAAATTAGCCGTGCTGCCGAAATACTTATCAAGCGAAGTAGTTCGGCAAGAATGGTTATAATAGCTGGTCCAAGCTCTTCTGGTAAAACAACAAGTACCATAAAAATTGCGGAACACCTCAAAAATGAAGGTTTTGTTTTTGTCCCGCTTCACGTAGATAATTATTTCTTTGATCTCCACCTGCATCCTCGTGATGAACACGGAGATTTTGATTATGAGACGCCGGAAGCTATTGACATGGAACTATTGAATTCTGATTTGAATAAAATAATTGCAGGAGAGGAAGTCCATCCACCATTTTTTAATTTCAAAACGGGTAAAAGGGAGGGGCATGCGGAACCGGTTTTACTCAAACCAGGGGAGATACTTCTTTTTGACTCCCATCACGGTATGCATCCAGCCGTAACCGAAGGAATACCAGATGAATTAAAATTAAGTGTTTATACGGAACCCCTTTTGCAGATGAGAGGACCTGAGGGGGCTTATATTAAATGGACTGATATAAGGCTTATGAGGCGTCTTTTCAGAGATCGTCGGGATCGTGGTCAAGCTCCAATAGATACTGTTAAGCATTGGCGGTACGTTCGTCGGGCTGAATTGAGGCATATTATACCGGCATCAATCAGGGCTGATGTTATTATTAATACGGCTCTTCCTTACGCTCTTCCTATTTGGTCATATCTTCTTGGAGATCTTTTCTCCTCGTGGGCTGAATCTGGTCAAAGTGACTTTTCCGGACATACTCATGCTTTTGAGAGGGTGAAAAGATTGGACTATCTTTTCAAAAATATTAAAAAATGGAAGGATGTTTCTGTTATTCCAGAGGATACCCTTTTGAGGGAGTTTGTCGGTAGCAGTCCGGAGCCGGTCGTCAATGGGTAAAAAATTATCAGGTTTATTG
>JAAZFS010000223.1 GCA_012511615.1 Elusimicrobiota bacterium
CAATTACTGTTTTGCGAGTGTCTTCAGTCATTCTCACATGCGTTGGAGTTATCTCAAAATCATCTCCTTGCACTTGTCTTAAATTAATTAATGATATAACTATTCGGTCGCATAGCGGAGCCCTGAGCTCTTCCATTAGGTCCAATGCCAAGCTAGGCCGTCCAGGCCGCATATCATGAAGAAAACCAACTGCCGGATCTAGCCCTACTCCCTCTAATGCAGAACGGATGTCATTGGTCAGCAAAACATACATAAAAGACAAGAGAGCATTTATTCTGTCCATGAGTGGTCTTCTGCTTCTTTTTTTAAAGGTAAAATCTTCTTTGTTTACCTTAACCATGCGGTCAAATACAGAAAAATAAAGGTTAGCCACGATTCCCTCTATTCCGCGTACCTGGTCGTGATTCTCAGCAGTAGTTAAATGTGAGGATAAATAAGCAATTTCTTGTGCTGCTTTTCTTAACTTGTTTGCAATTTCATGGTCGTTACTGTCCCGTGCACTTCTTAAAAATACATTCTTACCATTAGCAATCTTAGTAGCAACAAAGTTTTTTGCCAATAACAAAGCCTGTTCTGTATGGATAGCGGAATATTGTTTTGTTCTAAGCAGTACATTGCCCCTAACTGGCCCTTCTATACGCCCATAAAACCTACCCTGATCACTATAAAAAGCAAGCCCAATCCCTTTTTCACCACAAAAAGAAATAAGTGGAGTTGATACAGTTGTATTACCAAAACAAAGAATAGATTCCAAAGTATGTACGGGAACCCTCACTTTTTCAGATCCACCTACATGAACGCAGATTGTCTCACCTTGCTTAGATAAATATGAGTTTTCCGTTAAAACGTATAAAGTATTAAGTAGTCGTTTCATAATTCTTCCCTACTTTCAATATCATCCCTAATATACTTGATATACCGGGCTGCTGAGGTCTTCACCTAGCGTTTTTTTCCTGCGCGGCCTTTCGGGGAAGACAGAGGAAAGCAATCATCTCCCAAAGAACATTCTCGGCATTTGCTACTGACTGTTACGGAGGGATGTTACCGGTATCCAGCATTTCGTGTAAAGCCCTGGCTCCTTGTTCAACAAGTTGCCTTAATTTGGATGCCACTTGCACCTCTTTGCGGCGTCGATCCCCTGCGTAATATATATAACCTCTATGGATAGTTATTCCTAGCATTTCCTCCAAACATATGGCTTGGCCACATAATTGGACCTCATACTCCAGTTCATCTCTTACTCTGCCGTGCTTGTATTCAACTGGGACTACTTCCCACTTTCCTTTCAAGTTTTCAACTTTGTACCCATCTTGGTCAGCATAAAACTCAACACTATCTACTACACCAAATAGCCCCAATTCCAGTGACCGAACAGGGAGGCTGGTTAAACGAATCAAATCAGAGCGTTTTTCTTGTCTGGCCTTATCAACACGTTGATGAATGATAGTTCCTGACATGGTGTGAATATTATCACTCCACAGCCTTTCAATTAGTAGTAGTGCAGCCCGTCGGGGGCAGTAATAATACTGGGATAAATAGGATAAAGGAAGCAGATTATCTTCAGCGTATTTCAATTAAATCCCCCCATTCCAAGCATATTGCACAGTAGAAGTATTACTTTGTTACAAACACCACTTACTTTTATGCCTCAACCCATTTCAAATTATCCGGTATCTCACCCCAAGTGATCTGCACTCCTTCCGGTGAAGGAATAGCAAAGCCAATCTCTACTCCTTTAGGTACCTGTTTAA
>JAAZFS010000224.1 GCA_012511615.1 Elusimicrobiota bacterium
GAAGATATTCACTATTATCCCCAACCAGCCCCTGCGGACTTGAAAGAGAGAATAGGTGAAATATATGGGATAGACCCTTCTGGAGTTATACTTGGAAACGGAACGGATGAGTTGATAGAACTTATTACGAGAGTCTTTCTGTATCCGGGAAGAAGCCTGCTTATCTCAGAAAACTCTTTTGTTCGCTACAAAATGGGTGGGCTTCTTGCGGGAGCAGAGATTATTGAAGTACCCCAAGATAATTTCAAGATAGATCTTAAGCAAATTGCCGAAGAGGTGAGGGAGGACACAGCCCTTATTTTCATAGACAATCCCTGTAATCCTACGGGAAGATATCTTGCGTATTCAGAGATTGAGGAATTTTTAAACAGGCTGAAAGAACGGGAGATGAATCCCTTGATAGTTTTTGATGAAGCCTATGCGGAATACGCTGTGGCTAGGGATTATAAATCTTGCGCAAGTCTTGTGGCAGAAAACCCAGCAGTCGCAGTACTTAGGACCTTCTCGAAAATATATGGTCTGGCTGGACTACGGATGGGTTATGGGCTTACTTCACCTATTGTTGCAGATTTGATTAACAGGATATGTCCCCCCTTTAATACTAGCCGGCCTGCCCAGGCGGCTGCCTTGGCAGCTCTCGAGGATGACAGTTTTATCAAGCAGGTATCAGAGGAAACTTATATAGAAAAAAAGTTTTTATACGGAGAATTAGATAAACTGGATATAGACTATGTGCCGTCTGAAGCAAATTTCATACTTTTTAGACCTGAGAGAGATGTAGATGAGTTTTCTTTGGATATGCTTAAGGCAGGAGTTATAGTTCGTCCTCCAGCAGGATATAGTTTGCCCGGATATATTCGGGTGACTGTAGGACAAAGAGCCCATAATCTAATTTTCATTAAGGCTCTTAGAAAGATCCAAGAAAATAATTCGGAATCTGATTAATAAAAAAAGGAGGTGAAATAGATGATACTTACACTGATAAATGATGTTACAGATAAGCAGATAGAGAAAATTGAAGAGATAGCCAGAGATTCGGGTTTTATACCAGAGGTCTCCAGAGGAGAATCCAGGACCATAGTCCTGATTAAGGGAGAAAATGCCATACTCTCAAGAGGTAAGTTTGATCCCCTTAAAGCAGTGGAAAGGATTTCCTCCATATCCGTTCCCTTTAAGCTTGTTTCTAAAAACTGGATTGAAAAGACAATCGTAAAGGTGGGGGATATTGAGGTGGGGGGCAAGGAAATCGTCTATATGGCAGGTCCCTGTTCTGTGGAAAACAACGGAAGTACCGAAGAGACGGCCTCATTAATAAAAAGCATCGGAGGAACCGGTATCTTTCGTGGTGGCGCCTTTAAACCACGGACATCTCCTTACTCCTTTCAGGGTATGGGAGAAGAAGGACTTAAGATACTCAAGGATATATCCGTCAAGACTGGTATGAAGATAGTTACTGAGGCCATGGACCCCAGACAAGTTGAGCTCGTAGAGAAATACGCAGATATTATTCAAATTGGTGCACGAAGCATGCAAAATTTTGAACTTTTAAAAGAGTGTGGAAAAGCAAAAATACCGGTTCTTCTCAAGAGAGGGTTTACAAACACAATAAAAGAATTTCTCATGAGTGCTGAGTATATAGCTTCAGAGGGTAATAAGAATATCATTTTATGCGAAAGAGGTATCAGGACTTTTTCCGACTATGTCCGTTTTACACTGGATATATCGGCAGTACCGGTCTTAAAGACTCTTACACATCTACCAGTTATAGTTGATCCATCCCACCCAGCTGGAAGAAGAGACTATGTTGAGTCTCTTTCCCTAGCAGCTATCGCAGCTGGAGCTGACGGACTGATTGTAGAGGTTCATGTTGACCCAGAGAAGGCCTCCTCCGACGGAGCGGAAACGATTACTACCGAGGCTTACGCGAAGCTTATCAAAAAAGCAGACGCAGTAGCCTTGGCAATTGGAAGAGGAGCGTGAATTACGGAAAAGTAGCAATATTCGGTGCTGGTCTTATTGGTGGATCCATAGGACTGGACTTAAAGAAACTTAAGATCGCTTCCGAGATTACTGCCTGGGGTCGAGATCAGAAAGAAATTGAGCAAGTCCTAAATGCTGGCGTAGCCGATAGTGTTACAAGTAAGATTTCAGATGCCTGCAAAGGAGCTGAAATAATTCTCTTGGCGGCGCCTCCAGAAGCTATTGAACATTTGCTTGGATTACTGCCACCCTATCTTGATAGGGGGACACTGATTATCGATGTAGGAAGCGTAAAAAAATCCATAGTTCAAGCCGCCTTAAAAGCAATTGGATCCATCCCCGAGGTTGAATTTGTCGGATGCCATCCGATGACTGGCTCTGAGAGAAGGGGGGTGGAGAATGCACATTCGGGATATTTTAGGGGTGCTCCTTGCATACTGACTCCAGCAGATAGTAACTCGGAAGAAATGATAGAAAAAGCAGCCTCTTTCTGGCGGACTTTGGGAATGAATGTAATCCAAATGTCCCCTGAAGAGCACGACCTTAGAATAGGTTTAGTCAGTCATCTACCTCATGCGGTCTCTCTGGCGCTCCTAAGAAGCATAACTAAAACGATTTCAGAACCCCAAAAAATTAGAGAAAGTGCTGGTCCGAGTTTTTATGATATGACCAGAATTGCAGCTTCGCCAGTATCCATGTGGAGCGAGATATACCGGGCAAACGCAAAGAATTTGGTCAAATCCCTTGAAGATATTACTGGCGAGCTTTTTCGTTTCAAAGAGGCTCTTCTTTCAGGAGATAAGAAAGCTCTTGAAACCTATATAAAGGAAGCAGCCCTATTGAGGGAAAATATATGAATGACTATCTTGTCAGACCAGCGTCAGGTATCGGTGGAGAAATTACTCCTCCAGCAGATAAATCTATATCGCATAGGGCCGCTATATTCTCTTCCCTTGCTGAGGGAGAAAGCCGGATAAGTAATTATCTTTTTGCAGAAGACTGCGTCAATACACTCAGGGTGCTTAAATCCCTTGGGGTTAAGATAGAGGAAGAAGA
>JAAZFS010000026.1 GCA_012511615.1 Elusimicrobiota bacterium
AGACCTCTAGAGCCAAGATACTTAAGCAAGGCTGCCGTTAGTGTTGTTTTCCCGTGGTCAACATGACCTATTGTTCCCACGTTTACGTGAGTCTTCGTTCTTTCAAATTTTTCCTTTGCCATTACGGATTTCCTCCTTGGTTAAAATCAACCAGTTTTCTCTAAATCTTTCACGCTTTACTTATCTGGCATAAATGGAGCTGGGAACGGGATTCGAACCCGTGGCCTCATGCTTACCATGCATGTGCTCTGCCAGCTGAGCTATCCCAGCGACTTTGGAGCGGGTAAGGGGAATCGAACCCCTATGACCAGCTTGGAAGGCTGGCGTTCTACCGTTGAACTATACCCGCAACTGGGGTGGTGGGCAGAGGAGGATTCGAACCTCCGTAGGTATATTACCGACAGATTTACAGTCTGTTGCCTTTAGCCACTCGGCCACCTGCCCTAAACCCCAAAAACGCAATAAAAGAATCTGCCACAGTCCTCGCAGCTCTTAATCTGGAGCCGATGGCCCGACTCGAACGGGCAACCTGCTCATTACAAGTGAGCTGCTCTTCCTTTGAGCTACACCGGCATATTTCTTATGTTTAACTCTGTATCTTAACTATCCATATTTATTTTGTCAACACTACTGTTCGCGAACAAGCCTTGACCGCTTAATTGAGTCTTAGGCGCAAATAAATAAGGAAGTACAACTTTCTTAAATTTTATCACTATAGCCATACCTGACAGGGTTTCATTCCTCAGGGAGTTAATAATAGGAAAATAAGTCTCAAGAAGCGTTCTTAAGTTTTACTGATATTATCTTTGAAACGCCGAACTCCTCCATCGTTATACCATAGAAAGTGTCACACATTTGCATAGTCTGCTTATCATGAGTCACAATTATAAACTGCGTCGTATCAGTATATTTACGTAACATCCCCAAAAAACGCCTCAAATTAGTATCATCTAAGGAAGAATCAACCTCATCAAGGATGCAGAATGGTGTCGGCTTAACTTCGTAAACGGCAAACATAAGAGAGATAGCCGTAAGTGCAGCCTCTCCGCCGGATACTGAAATTAGAGAGGTAGTATTCTTGCCTTCTGGAGTCACTTTAATTTCAATTCCGCTTTCAAGTACATTATCTGGATCTTCAAGAGTAAGATGGGCCTCCCCTCCCTCAAAAAGTTTCTTAAAAATCCTGCTAAAACTATCACTTATCTGATTAAATGTTTCCTGAAACCGTTCTTTAGTCTCTTTATTAATCTTACTAATTATGCTTCTTATATCTGAATCTGCTGCTTCCAGATCATCAAGTTGTTTTTTGATAAAATTGAATCGTTCATTCTCTCTTTCAAACTCCTCAGGCGCTGCGAGATTTACCTCTCCAATTTTCTCTATCTCTTTTTTAATTTGGGCAAGTTCTTCCAAATTAATTGGTTCTTTTGAATAATCTTTTAGAGCATCTTCAATTTCAATCTCCATATCCTCGATTAATCTGATGCGAATACTACTTATTCGCTCTTTGAGGCGCTCTTCTGACTGTAATTTCTCTCCAAAATTATCCTTGATTTTATTCAATTCTGTTTCCGTTTTTCGCAAAGTTTCCCTCAAGAATGCAATATCTTTGAGTAATTTAGCCTTTATCTCATCTAAACGGCTTATATTTCCAAGTATTAAGTTCTGCTTTTTTTTCAAATCAGAAATTTTTGCAACATCTTCCCTATGCTGTCCATCATCTATTTTTTTGCGCTCTTTCAGGTCCCCTACAAGCACATGTAGAGTTTTATTTTCTTTTTTTAAATTTTCCACCCTTAATAGAGCCTTTTTCATTTGGTCACGCCTAGCAGCAAGTTCCTGTTCAAACATTGCACGACGTCCACGAACTTCCGCTATTTTTTCTGCCAATTTCTCTGATTCAATATTGCCAATAGATAGTTTTTTTTCCAGTTCATATAATTCCCGTTCAGAATTATTAATTTTGTCCTCTAGCTGTTTCAAGTTCATAGGAGTGTCTTCACCTATATCAATTTTAAGTATTTCGCTTTCAAGGTCCTCCAGCTCCTTATTCAGATATTGCAGATGTCCTGATATCCGACCAGTTTCTCCCTTAAGCCTTCCAAGTTCATCTTTAAGATTTTCCAATTTTGAGTACAAATCAGATATTTGGTTCGAAGCATGCTGTTTTTCCCTACGAAAATCATCTACATTGTTCTCAAGAACTGATAGCTTTTCCCGAAGTTCTTCAATCCTAGACTCAAGACTAAGCATTCTTTCGACCTTCTTTGGAGACTCTCCTCCGCCAGTAAGAATACATTTGTCAATCATGATTTCTTCCCCCACAAGTTGGACATCCTTAAGTAAATAGGAAACTAGCGCATCAAAAGGTTTTTTAAGTGAATTGGAAATTTTTAATGAATCTTCGGAGGGCGGGGGAAGTAAGTTCTCAATAACAAATGTTAAAGGTGGAAGATTGTCTTTCTTTAATAAATAAATAACTTCGAGCGCAGTATTCTTGTCTGAAGCCATCATCCAACCTAGTTTTTCGCCAACTGAGCGAGAGAGCTTTTCAAAGTCTGACTCTGATAATTTCTTCTCCAGAATGGCAGAAATAGGACCTCTTAGTCCAGGTGTTTTCCGCTCTGATATCTTTTCCAGACTTATCAATTGGGGTAAATATTTTTTTGCGGCGTCAAATTCACTCCGTACTGCATGGTAAGTAGCCGCAGTTTCCTCGCGTTTTTTTTCAAGCATTGATAACTCTTTATCAATATGTTTTATTTTATTATTAAAATCTGCAATTTTTCCAGTAAATTTAGAAACCTTCTGCTCTCTTTCAATAAGTGAGGAAGTTTTGTTTTTTAATTCTGTTGAAGAATGGGTAGCCGCAAGCCTCAACTCCCTTTCTCGAACCTTCATCCTGTGAAGTCGTTCTGACAAAGCTTCTGCAGATTTTCTTTCTTCAATTTCCTGTTTTTTTAAAAGAAAAATTTTCTGTCGAATACCAGTTGCACTAGCTTTCAATGCCTCGTTTTCCTTATCTGTACAAGCTTTTTTCTCTAAGAGTTTTTCTGATTCCGCCGCCAGCAGCTCTATGCTTGTATCTTTCTCGCCATCCCCTTTTTCTCGATGTCCATCAATATCCTTATTAAGGGCAAGCATTGAATCCATATAAAACCTAAGGCTACTCTCTACTCTCCCTATTTCCTCATCCAAGCGCTGCTGACTAGCTGTAAAACCTTCAATTCTTTCGGTAATTACGCGCGCATCGCTCTCAAAAGCATATCTTTCCCTATTCTCTTTGAGGAGATTTTCTTCAAGAATACTACGCTCTATCTCAAGCTTTGCTATCTTAGCTTCAGAATCAGCTTTGTTAGCAGATAGGGCACTCAGTTGAGTTTTTAAGTTTGCAGAAGATTCTTTATGAAAATTCAATTCCTTATCCGACTTTAGATATTCTTGACAGAGGCGGCTGACTTCTAAATATCGAAGTCGGCGACGACCCTCTCGGAATTTTTTTGCCTTTGCAGTCTGACGCTGAAGCCGACGAATATTTTTCTGCACCTCAGCCATAATATTTTTGACTTCATTGAAATCCGATCTCGTTCTTTCAAGGGAGCGTTCCGCTTCAAGTTTTTTTTCACGATACTTCCTTATTCCGGCGGCCTCTTCAATAATATGTCTCCGCTCAAAAGGAGAACTTTCAATTATAGCAGTAATATTATTCTGCTCCATTACAGAATATGAGCGGGTTCCGATTCCAGTATCCATGAACATCTCTCTTATATCCTTCAAGCGACACTGGTTGCGATTGATATAATATTCACTTTCTCCCGAACGATATAACTTTCTTGCTACTGTAACTTCACGGTATTCCACTGGGAGAAGGTCCCGAGAATTATCTAAAGTAAGTTCAACACTGGCAAAACCTAAAGGTTTCCGGCTTTTGGATCCTTGAAAAATCATATCCTGCATCTCGCTACCCCGAAGCCGACCAGGAGACTGCTCACCTAGCACCCAGATAATCGCATCAAGGACATTACTCTTACCACATCCATTAGGGCCGACAACTGCAGTAAGACCCCGGCCGAATTCAAGGATAATTTCATCAGCAAATGATTTAAATCCGAATATTTTAACTTTTTTTAGATACATGAAATCTCTCTATTTCGGAAAAAACGCAACCGCAATACTGCTGACGATATAATCCTAACTCTCTTGACATCCTAATTCCCTCTTTCCATCCTTGTCTAAAATCCCTGTATACAAACTCTAATCCGTGCTTTATACCAGCTTCTTCGGCAATCTCTTTCATAATATTGTGAGACTGATGTTTACTGTAGAAAAGCGTACTAGAAAAACCATCAAAGCCCTCAGAAGCAGCCCTTTCGGCAACTGCATTTATCCGCATGCTATAGCAGGCCCGACACCGGTCTTTTCCTTCATGGTCTGCAGTATCCCTAAACCACTCACTAGATGAATAATTATCCTCTATTATACTCATGCTTATTTTGGAAGCATAATACCCCAGGGCCATAAGTCTTTTTGAGTACTCCCGAAAACCATGAATATTTGGATTAAACCAATAGCCCGTAATATCGTAGGCATCTGCCCTAAGAATATCTACTGAATAACAGGCACAAGGTGCACAGCATATGTGAAGTAAAAGTTTTTTACTGGTCAAAGTCAAACTTCATCTCTTCCTGCCTATATTCAGAGGTAATAACATCATCTGGCACAGATGTTCGCAGTCCAAGATCTGAGGCAATCCTTGTAAATTGGTGGGTGAATTTCTCTATATACTCTTCTGATGGATTTTCAGAATCAGCATAAAGTCTCTGATATGGCTCTAGAAGATGAGGATATTCTTCACAAAGCCAGGAGAAGATCATCTCACGC
>JAAZFS010000225.1 GCA_012511615.1 Elusimicrobiota bacterium
AACTTATCCATTCTTAGCTTTCTCTCCTGTTTTCTTGATTTTTACCGGATTTATATTTCTTGGGGAAATGCCTAATATATGGGGTCTTTTCGGTATTTTTCTTACGACTGCAGGCGCTTATATTCTCAATCTGGGTGGTGCCTCGGATTTTTTCGCTCCCTTTCGCGCGGTGGCCAAGGAAAAAGGTTCTCTTATTATGCTACTTGTTTCCTTCTTATGGAGTTTTGCAGCTACTTTTGACAAGGTTGCTCTTCTTGACTCAAGCCCTTACTTCTATCTTTTTATTTTTAATGCTAGTTTCTTTTTATTTTATATTCCATTTCTTCAAAAAAAGAATCCGGGATTTATTCGAGAGGCGAAAAATTTTTTCTTTCCGCTTCTCTTACTTGGGACTTTCGCAGGACTGACGGTATTGTTTCAAATGATTGCGCTTGAAGTGGCTTTTGTAAGTTATGTTATAGCCATAAAAAGAAGTGGTATGATAGTGACCCTAATATTCGGTTGGCTCTTTTTTGCTGAAGAGATAGATTTTTACCGGATAGCTGGAACGCTTATGATGGTTTCAGGGGTTATAATCATAGCATTTTTGAATTAGTCTTATTATTTGTATTGGATTAAATATTTGGTAAAATAGCGCCTATGAGTGAACCAAATGGAATTTTATTATGAGTTTCTTTAATATTGCCGGGATTGGCAGGGATGAGTTAAGCAGAATCAGAGAGATATCGGTAGTTCTTGCTGGTTATGGATTTGGCGAAATTGTAGCTAATATTCCTTTTCCAGGTCGTTTGATTCTGCCTAAGACAAGAAAAGAACATTTTGGTAAAACTCATGCCGAACGCCTCCGGATGGCCATAGAGGAGATGGGGACCGCATATGTTAAATTTGGCCAGTTCCTCTCCAGTCGCCCTGACCTTATTCCTGCGGAATACATCAATGAGTTTAAAAAACTCCGTGATGATGCCTCTCCTTTAGATTTCAGTGAAATTGAGGGGGTTTTCAAAGAAGAGTGGGGAGATAATTGGAGGGATAATTTTGCCCTTGTTCTGGAAAAACCTATAGGCTCAGCTTCTATAGCCCAGGTACATAAGGCCCGCCTCGCTGATGGAAACGAGGTTGCTCTTAAGGTTCTTCGCCCGGGCATAAGAGATCAGATAAAAGGCGATCTGGGCATCATGATGTTTCTGGCCAAGTTTATTGAAAAACATTTTGAATCGCTCAGGTTTTTTAGACCGGTCCAACTTGCAGAAGAGTTCAGCCGCAATTTGAAAAGAGAGACGGATTTTCAGCGGGAAGCCCTAGTTATTAGAAAAATAAAAGAAAACCATCGGGATATGGAAGATAGAGTCCTGATACCTGGAATTGTAGGAAATCTTTCTACCGGTAAAATAATGGTTATGGAATATGTAGATGGACTTCCCCTCGACAAGGTGGATATTTCTCCGGAAGAAAAGAGAAGGTTGGCCCGTCTTGCTGCGGAAGTGATGGTCAAGCAGGTCCTCGATGATGGACTCTTTCATGCAGACCCGCACCCAGGAAATCTTCTCTATACTTTTGATTCTCGTTTATCCTATCTGGATTTCGGGATGGTAGGCCGGCTTAGCCCTAAGATGAAAAATGAGCTAATCGACCTTCTTCTTGCTGCTCATTCGAATCAGCCGGAAATGCTCCTTCAGCAAGTCCTCTATCTTGGCGATGTTCAGCAGGAGGTTGACCGTAACACTCTTGTCAGAGAGATAATGGAAATATCTGACCGCCATCTCTCTGTTTCCCTTGAAGATATCTCTATAGGGCGGGCTCTTTACGATATATTTGATCTTATCAGAGTATATGAGATAACGGTTCATCCTGCCTATACAGTGGTGGCAAGAGCTATAATGACAGCCGAGGGAACACTGAGGCAATTGGATCCTAAGATTAATGTTCTTGAGGAAATAGCCTCACCAATAAAAAAACTTTTTTTTCGTAGATACAGTCCTGACTATATAAGTATCAATGCCCGTATGCTGGCAAAAGATATCTATAGGTCTTTGACTAATATGCCAGACCAGATGGGGCATATTATGCGTAAGCTTAAAACTGGACAATTGAAAATGGAGTTCAGGCATGTTGGACTTGAGAGCATGATGAAGACCATGGATGGGGTATCCAACAGGATAGCCTTCAGCCTAGTAATTTCAGCTATTATTATTGGCTCATCATTATTGATAAGTCTGGATGTCGGTCCAACTATCATGGGTGTTCAGGCTTTTGGATTTATAGGTTTTATATTGGCCTTGATATTTGGAAGCTGGTTACTCTTTTCTATCCTCAAATCAAAAAAATACTGATTTGATATTTATTTGAAAAAGAAATGTGTTTTTTGCTATAACTGTTAAAGATTTTTAATCAACGAAATGAAAGCGAGGTACGATAATTGAAAAACAAAGATGAACGCAAAAGAAACGAAGGCTATCTGATGACGGACAAGCAGATGAGGGAAGAGATGCTCAGATGCATCTACTGCGAAGATAAACCCTGTATGGAGGCCTGTCCTGTAGATTGTTCCCCAGCTGATTTTATAATGGCAGCAAGGAATATGACGGATGCCGATATGCGCCGTGCCACGGCTATTATTATGAAAGATAATCCTTTTGGCGGAATTTGCGGGATGGTCTGCCCAGATCGCCATTGTATGGATGCCTGTTCAAGAAAACTTTTTGACGGCCCGATAAATATTCCCGACCTTCAAGCTGAGATTGTTCAAAGAGGAAAAGAAGCCGGCGGGATTCCAGAGTTTAACATAAGCGAAAGATATGGCATGAAAGTGGCTGTGGTAGGGGGAGGACCTGCGGGTTATGGGGCAGCTTCTTTTCTAGCACAGAAAGGCTACACTGTTGACATTTTTGAAGCCCGTGAAGAGACCGGTGGAATGTGTAATCTTATTCCCGATTACAGACTAGATAGAGAGGTCTTAAAAACGGACATGGAATTTGCGGAGAGTCTCGGAGGTATTTCTGTAAAAAGAAATTCTAAAATAGAAGATGTAGCTGCTCTAAAAGCTGATTATGATGCTGTGATTGTTGCTACTGGTCTTTGGACCCCCATCTATCCTGGTGCAGAGAATGAAGAAGCTGCAATAGATTCTATAGCCTATCTTTCTGACCCCAAATCTTTCTCCCTCAAAGGCAGAGTAGGGGTGGTCGGCGGAGGAGCTACAGCTCTTGACTGTGCGGTTACCGCAAAGCGAAATGGAGCCTCTGGAGTGGAACTCTTTGCTCTTGAGAATATTTCAGAACTTCCGCTCAGCGTAAAAGAAAGAGAAGAACTTCTTGAGTACGGAATAGATGTTTCCGGACGGACAAAAGTAGTCTCTGTAAAAGCTTCTAATAATGAAATTACTGGAATTAAAACAGTTAAGGTGAAACTTGCTCCTGGTAAAGAATTTTCTCTGGCTGCCATAAGCGATGTCGAAGGTTCTGAGCAGGAGAGGAGCGATATAGAGCATCTTATAATTGCCGTTGGAAACCGTGCAGAAAATCCGGTAGTTTCAGGAGAAGGTATTTTTTCTGCTGGAGATTGTGTCGAAGGACCGACAACAGTGGTTGAGGCAGTTGCTGCTGGAAAGAATGCAGCTCTTAAAGTGGATGCCTATGTAATGAAGACAGCCTCACCCGAAATAGAAGTAGAGACAAAGAATCGCGTTCCCTTGCCTGGTTATGT
>JAAZFS010000226.1 GCA_012511615.1 Elusimicrobiota bacterium
ATGGGTGGGCATAAACATTTCTCCATAGGCTCATGCCCTGGTTTCTGCAGGGATGAAAAACCTCAAGAATTAGTGTCTCAAGAATCTAAGTTGAAAATTATTATGAAAGGGAATACCGCGTATTTTTTCAATGATGAATATACTGAATCTTTGAAACATTCTCAGCCAGATCGTATCCTTATTCATAAGGATTTTCCCTTATGATACTCCAACAGGCCCCTAAGGGAATTCTCCTCACTCTATTTATAGCAAATCTGGCTCTTTGTGTGGCTGTACTTAGAGATGCTTTATCAAGAAGGGGAATCCGCTGTACGGTATTCTTTTTTATATTTACCGCCCTATATTCAGGCAGGCATATTATAGGTAGGACACCTCTTTTATCCAGATCAGATGAATGGCTATTCAGGTCTTTTTTTGACGATCGGGGTTTTTGGATGATGATGGGGCCCATTAAATCTTTCTCTGTTGGATTGTTTGTTTTTCTTACAAATCTATTTCTTTGGATATTTGTGCTTTACGCCTCTATGGGGCTTGCTGAGCGTATTGTGGAAAGGTTCAAAGCTATGCGCGGTAAAATATTTCCCCTCATACTAATGAGCGCTCTGACAATGACTTCCCTTTTGCTTCTGCTTCAGTGGGGACAGGCGTCAATAGCTCGGGTAGCAGGGTTGAATCTATTTAACATTACGCCCAATTCTTTAGATAAATTGTTTTTTGCAAGTACGGCCGATTCAGTAAGGAGGGCATTCTTTTTTGCAGTTTATTTTTATGCTGCATTTTATTTATTTGAGTATTCATCGCTGAGAAAAAAAATCAGTCGTTGGTTTCTTCTTTTGGGATTAATTATTCTGCATCCAGCTCTACAGCTTCTTTTTGGGCGGGGGTCCATTCTTTTAATAGAGCATCTTGCAATATTTTCTTTGCTGCTTTTTCTAGCCCTGAGAAGTTCTGTTAAACTTATTTCACTCCCAACCGATAGGGCGACGGAATTTGTCAGAGGAGCTGTAATTCTCCTTTTTACAGGCTCGATTTTTTGCGGGATGGCTTTTTATCGTGAGGGTTTCTCGGATGCACTACCTTTTTTATATTTCTATCTGCTTTCCCAGGGGTTAATAAAGCAGAAATATGCTATTTATATTCTTTTCGTCTTGCTTATAGCCGGTATGTTGGCTGGGTCAATAACTCACCTCCTTCCAATGGTGATTTTGCTTCTTACTGGTGCTGCCTATAAACAGCTTTTTGTAGAGAAAACTGAGGCTTGAAGTTCTTGAATTTAAGAATGGAATTGTATAATATGGTTAATAGTTTTGAAAGAGGTTCTATAAAATGAAGAAAACGATTATAAACAGTCTTTTAGTAATAGTTGTTGGAGTACTAATTTATACTGGAATCTATCAATTCATCAGGCTTAATGTATCCAGCCAAAAAAATGAAGATAGCCCCATAAGCAAGGTTATAGAAACAAAAACCATCAATGTAAATGGTACTCTTTATTATCCTGCTGAAAAACCAGATGGATATTATACTGTTTGGTGGATGAGTACTCCAAGGATTCACGCTGCAGGTAATCCCATTCGCTCAGAGGATGGTGAGTTTTCTGTTGATTTTTTTCAAAACACTGGGGAATTGGTTCTTATGTTAGGATATTCAGAGAATCCCGATCCCTTTGCCCCCAGCATGGCGCTTGCGGAAGTCCCGGTGG
>JAAZFS010000227.1 GCA_012511615.1 Elusimicrobiota bacterium
CGTGACAGAGGTCCTGGAAAGGGCGGAATAAGGTATCACCCCGGTGTCACTCTTGACGAGGTTAAGGCTCTTGCCATGTTGATGACCTGGAAGTGTGCGGTAGTAAATGTCCCTTATGGTGGTGCCAAGGGGGGCATAGTCTGCGATCCGACAAATATGTCTCAAAGGGAGATTGAAGCCCTAACAAGAATGTACACAGCTGAAATAAGTATGATTATAGGTCCCGAGAAGGATATTCCAGCTCCTGACATAAATACTAATCCTCAGGTTATGAGCTGGATAGTGGATACATATTCAGCGAAAAAGGGCTATTTTTCCCCTGGTGTTGTGACTGGAAAGCCCTTGGAGCTTGGTGGTTCAAAGGGGCGGTTTCGGGCGACCGGACGAGGGGTTGCGATTGCTGTTGATGGCATATTGAAACATAAGGATATTGATATTCAAACCGCCACTGTTGCTATACAAGGCTTCGGTAATGTTGGAAGCGCAACCGCCTTCTTTTTGGACCAGATGGGTTGTAAAATTACTGGTTTGACAGATGCTTCTGGTGGAATATTCAATGAAGAAGGTATAGATATTCCTGAAATTCTTGAATATGTAAGTGGTGCTGGAAAAGGCCTCATAAAAGGCTACCCCAAGGGAGAGTTCGAAAAAGATCTCGACAGTGCAAATAAACGCCTGCTTGAGTCCAAAGTCGATGTGCTTATCCCGGCGGCTCTTGATGGGCAGATCCATGGAAATAACGCTGAAAATATCAGGGCAAGAGTAGTTGTAGAGGCTGCCAACGGTCCAACTACTCCCGAGGCTGATAAAATTCTTAGTAAGAATGGGATTACTTTGGTCCCCGACATATTGGCCAATTCTGGAGGAGTGACTGTATCTTATTTCGAATGGGTACAGAATCTTCAGGCGAAATCCTGGAGAGAAGAAGAAATCGACCAGAATCTAGCTGATATGATGAAGAGGGCCTTCGACGATGTTCTTAGTGTAAGCGTCAAAGAGAAGGTTGATATGAGAATGGCTGCATATATGGTTGCATTCGACAGAGTAGCCAAGGTGGCCCAGCTGAGAGGAATATATGCCTGATGTATAGAAAGTATTTAAAGGGCAAAATTCATGGGGCTCGCGTTAGCGAAACCAATATAAACTATTCTGGGAGCATTACGGTAGATTTAGATTTGATGGATGCTGCGGGACTAGCGCCCTTTGAAATGGTTACAGTAGTAAATGTTACAAATGCAGAGAGATTCGAGACATATGTAATAGAGGGAGAGAGGGGTAGCGGTTATATTGGCTTAAATGGTGGCGCCGCGAAAAAAGGGGAGCCAGGTGATACTCTCATAATTTTTTCCTCTATCTGGGCTAAAAAAGGTCGGAAGATAGATGTGAAAGTAATTATCAGTGACTCTTCAAATAAGGTAAAAGAGTCGAGGGTCACGAGAATTGTTACTTGAATGACTAAGCTCCTTATCAGGGGAAGCCATATCCTTACCCCTAGGGGAATTATCCAAGGGGATATGCTGCTTGATGGGGGCAAAATCGAGAGGATAGATTCTACTATAAAGCCTCCTTCTGGATGTCGAGAGATTGATGCTTCAGGCTTAATATCCATACCAGGCATTATAGATCCGCATGTACATATAGAACTTGAGGCTTACGGCTCTGCCAGCTCTGATGATTTTTATTCTGGGTCGGCCGCGGGCGCAGCTGGTGGTGTAACCTCTTACATAGACTTCGCTATACCTTTTGAGGGGGAAAATATGGTCGATGCCTTAAAGAGAAAATCCGCCTCTGCAGCTGGACGCTCACTTACCGATTATTCCTTCCATGCTCAGATAAACTCCTGGGACAAAAATAAACCCTTTGAGATGGATGAGGTTATAGAGGCAGGTATAGGAAGTTTTAAGATATTTATGCCTGCAACAGAGGGCTGGGGACTAGACGATCTAGGTCTTTATGAGGCCCTTAAACATTCAGTAGCTTCTGATAGCCTGATTCTCGTCCATGCTGAAAATGGTGATATAGTGGAGGGGATGCGCAAGAGCTTTGAAAAAAATGATCGAGTAGCAATAAAGGATTATCCCAAGTCCCGTCCCTCCTTTGCGGAGACCGAAGCGGTCCTTAGGGCCGCCTATCTTGCCCGCAAGGCTTCAGCGCCCTTATATGTTTGTCATCTTTCATCAGGAGAGTCTGCCGAGGAATTAAAGAGGCTTCGTCGGGCTGGAGAAAATATATTTATAGAAACCTGCCCCCAGTACCTTATACTTGATGATTCCCTCTATTCAGAAAAGGAGGGCTATCTTTATGTATGCGCACCACCCATAAGAAGTAAGGAAAGCACTTATGGGCTTTGGAGAGGGATTATAGAGAGCACGATAGACACCATAGGGACAGATCATTGCCCCTTTATGAGAAAAGAGAAAAAAGCTGGTGGTAATTCTTTTATTAAGACACCTATGGGCTTACCTGGAATTGGTCTTTCTTTCCCCCTTATGTATACGGAAGGAGTTGTTAACCGAAAGCTTGATCTTAAGGGTTTGGTAAAACTACTTTCGGAGAACCCTGCAAGGATTTTCGGTCTTTATCCCGAAAAGGGAGCTCTTTTAGAGGGCTCCGATGCAGATATTGTCATATTTGATCCCGATGGGACCTACGAAATCAGTAGTGCCTCACCAAAGGCTGGCAACTGCGACTGGTCAGCTTATGAGGGCTATGAGGCCGAAGTTAGTATTGAATATACAATCTCAAGAGGAAGAGTCGTGTTTGAGAATGGCAAAATCCATAAGCAGGAGGAACCAGGCCGACTGATTCCTCGTACCGGCTCTACTTATTCAATTTAAACCATGACTCCTTCACCAGTAAAACTTATTGGACTTACGAAGAAATTCGGAGATTTTACCGCATTATCTTCCCTTGATATTGAAGTTGAAAAGGGTGAAATCACGGGGCTTTTAGGCCCTAATGGTGCGGGTAAAACCACCACTATTAAACTTATGACGGGGCTTCTGAAACCAACTAGTGGTAGGGTACTTATTGCCGGCATTGATATTGCAGACAATCCTGTTGAGGCCAAGAAAAAATTCGCTCTGGTTCCGGATGCTCCCTTTATATACGGAAAATTAACTGCCTGGGAATTTATGTTTTTTATTGCCCGGCTCTATAATCTATCTAAAGATGGCCTTGAAGACCGGGTAGTTGAACAGCTCAGAACTTTTAATATTTATGAAGTTGCCCATGACCTGATTGACTCTTTTTCACATGGGATGAAACAGCGTCTCATCCTGGCTACGGTTATGCTGCGGGATCCTGAGATAATAATTTTAGATGAACCCATGGTGGGGCTTGATCCAGAGGCCTCAAGGATGGTTAAAAACATATTCAAAGAGCTCTCAGAAAGAGGTAAAAATATATTTCTATCAACCCATACGCTTTCTGATGCAACAGAATTATGTTCAAAGATTGCTATTATATCCTCCGGCCGACTTATTGCCCATGGCTCATACAGCGAACTTGAAAAAATATCCGGTGGTGAGAAGAGTTTAGAGGATATTTACCTTAAGATAACCAGGGATGCGGGAGCGTCTTAAAAGTTTTTTTCTATATCTGGCCTTTTGGCTGACTCGGCTGAGGCAATCTTTTTCAATCTTTAAGAAAAACAAGGGGAAATTTGCAGTTTCTATTTCCCTAGCATTCTTATTTATGGCTCTTGCTGGGGGAGGAATATTCCAGGTTATAAGATATGTTAAGGAAGTCCCTATTGTGGGAAATTCCCTTGTAATAAGGTTAACTGGAATAATATTTATAACCATACTTCTTCTTCTCACATATTCTTCAGTAATTACTGCTTTTTCCACTCTTTTCTTTGCTGAAGATAACGAATTTATCTTTGTATCTCCTTTTCATCCAGGTGGGGTTATTCTAGGCAAGCTCATTCAGACCTCATTCTATGCATCTTGGATGTCTCTTTTAGTTCTTTTTCCCTTTATAGTTGCCATGGGTTATATATATAAATTTCCTATCTATTCTTATGGAGTTTTTACACTAGCAACAATATTTTTCTTTTTAACAGTTGCTGCTGCCTCTATGAGCGGAGTCACACTTCTTGTTAGGATTTTTCCGGCAAGAAAAATGAGGGATTTTCTGATAGTAGGGCTTGTAATCGGGGGCACTCTGCTTTATATATTTTTCAGAATACTGAATATAGAACAGGTTCTAAGGCCCGGTCAACAGATTTTAGCGGCAGGGTATTTGAGTCTTTTTGCACTACCCAAAACACCTTATCTTCCCTCATACTGGATGACCAAGCTTGTAGCCTCTTTTTTTAGTCCGGGAGCCGGCTGGATGATGAGCTTTTTCATGCTTTTTTTATTTGCCCTAGTGTTTTCAGCAGTTTATTACTTTATTGCAATAAAATATTTTTATGACGGCTGGGAGAAGGTTAAAAGCCAGGAGCGAAAAAGATATTTACCTAAAGGGAGTTTTCCTAGAAATCCAGTTCTAGCCAAGGACTTCAGGACTTTTGTTCGAGATACTGGTCAATGGACACAGGCTTTGATAATTCTTGCTCTGATAGTTATATACATTGTAAATATCTACAAGATGCCTCTTGATGTGCCTTATCTCCATTACCTTGTCGCTTATCTTAATATAGGAATGATTGGCTTTGTTTTATCTTCGGTGGGCTTAAGATTTACTTTTAGCAGTATAAGTTTGGAGGGGAGATGTTTCTGGATACTTTTAAGCTCTCCTTTAAACTTAAGAAAACTTTTCAGACTTAAGTTTATGGAGAATTTTGTTCCCATGGAAATTCTCGGGCTTACTCTTGTATTAGGATCAAACTATATACTGAAACCTCCGCTTGCCCTTAATATAGTATCAACGCTGGTTGTTGCTTTTATGGGGTTGACCTTGAGTCTTATGGGTGCCTCTATGGGTTGCATATACCCCAGATTTGATGCTGCGGCACCTACCGAGATAGAGACCTCCTGGGGAGGGGTGCTCTATATGTTGGCCAGCTTCTTTTATATACTTTTTTTACTGATAGCAATCGCAGTTTGGGCTAGAGCAGATTTTCTATCTATTGTCAGAGGCTATGGACCTGATAAAGTTTTTGTTTTTATTCCCGCCCTTGTGATTATTGTGCTCAATGTTTCAGTCGCTCTAATTTCTTATAAAAGAGGAATCAGGGCATTAGAGGAAATTGAGTTTCAAGTTTAAAGATAAGGGTTTTTAGCAGACTATATAAGATAGTCTACTAAACCCCTTGTATTTAAGAAAATATAAACTGCTTAGTTTTTATACTAAAGAGAAGCTATTTTCTTACCGTATTCGATTGCTTCTTTTTCAGCATCTATGGTGGGCTTCCATAAGCTCCTATATCCTTCGGTGCTTACTTCAAAGCCAGCATCTTTCATCCGCTCATTGAGTATTTTTACAGATTCGCCACTCCAGCCATAGCAACCAAATGCTGCTGCTTTTTTGTTTTTGAATTTCAAGATTTTCATCATATGAATTAGAGCAGCCGTAGTGTGTAGAATATTGTTCCCAATTGTAGGAGACCCTATAGCTACAGTTTTTGACTTAAATACCTGGGTAATCATATCATTTATGTCATTCTTAGCTATGTTATAGAGTTTTACCACAACTTCAGAATCTACTGAGCTTATGCCTTCTGCTATTTTTTCAGCTAATAATTTTGTTCCATTCCACATTGTGTCGTAGAGTATGGTTATTTGATTTTCCTGATAATCATTTGCCCACTGCGAATATTTTTCAATTATTTGCATAGGGTTGTCCCGCCAGATAACACCGTGGCTAGTAGCAATAATATCTATGGGTAAATTCAAGGCGATGACTTCATCGAGTTTTTTCCTCAATATTGCGCTAAAAGGTGTTAAAATATTTGCATAATATTTAATTGACTCTTCAAACAGTTCACACTGATCTACTAAATCATTGAACAGGTTTTCAGTCGCATAATGCTGACCAAAGGCATCATTACTGAAAAGTATGTTATCTTCAGTAAGATAAACTGCCATACTGTCCGGCCAGTGCAACATAGCCATTTCTACAAATACGAGTGATTTCCCATTTCCAATATCTAATGAATCACCAGTTTTTACCGTTTTAAAATTCCAGTCTTTATGAAACTGGCCTTTTAAAGATTTAACAGCATTTGCAGTGCAGTAGATAGGGGTATTAGGGATATGTTTCATCAAGGCCGGAAGGCCACCGCTGTGGTCTATTTCTCCGTGGTTTGCAATAATATAGTCTATTTTATTTAAATCAATTTCTTTGGCCAGATTTTCTACAAATTCTTCACCAAAAGGTAGCCAAACAGTATCGATTAGAACAGTTTTTTCTTCTTCAATTAAATAGGAATTATATGTAGAGCCTTTATGGGTGGAATATTCTTCTCCGTGGAATTTCTCCAGTTCCCAATCTACTTTACCTACCCAGGATACATTGTTTTTTACTTGTTTTCTCATTGTTTTCTATGCTCCTTTATAATTTTATATATCTCGTTTTTCACAGCACTTAATTTGTTTGTTAAAAAAAGTATTTACATTTGGATTTTTGTCGCCAAAGAAATCCAAAAGTTCATTTAGTATACTTTTGCGGTCTAAACCTTCTTTTTCTCTTTTCTTTATATGCCTGTAGGCACCGAATACCGTGGAGGGACCAATTTCGGATGAAAAATGCCCAATACCCTGATTCCAAGCAAAGAGTGAAAACAACTCATCAAATTCCTTAACTGTTGCTCCCAGCGAATAGGCTTTAATAAGTTCCCTTGTTGCCTGTCTGAATCTTGAGGCTCCCATGGCATTACTTAAAGAGAGCAAAAGTTTTGTTTTCTGATCAATTGCAGCGTCTTCATTGTCCCATATTAGTTCCCAAAAATCAACAACTCTAGCCGCAAGAATATCATCAATAGCCTTGTAGTTTACAATGGCAGTGGGCTTAAAGGGCATATCTGCTCCGCTTTCATAACTTATAGTTTTTATTTCTGTCCTATAAAAATAAGCCCTATATTCATGGTCAGAGACTTTTTCAGTAAAATATTCAAATCCCAAATCTTCTAGTGCTGAATAGAGAGGCTTGGGCTCAAAACTTTGTACCACACAGATTCCATTATTTAAATTTACCTGTTGAGCCCTATGTAAAATCATAGGTAAAAAATTACTCAATAAATCTCTAACATCAATTACAGGAAATGATTCCTTATTTTCTATCCATTTATCTGCCATAGTTTTACTCCTTATTATTTATCGTTTTTCTGTATGTTCTACATATAGAAAAAATTTCTAACTTCCATTTATGTTTGATTTTTTTCTAAAGTATCTCTTTATAAAAAAATGCGCTAAAAAATTCAAACAAGAAACCTTGCAAAAGCTTAATATAAATCCTTTAAAAAGTGAAGTATCCAGTTTGCTTTCGGAAATTTCAAGTAGACTTTATTGGCTGAAGATGTCATTTTAACAATAATATTACATAATATACCACTGGATTGAACTATAAAATTACGGAAGATATAAAAGCAGAGAACCAAAAAAGAAATGAGGGGATTAAATCGTGGGAAATAAGTTAACTTTATCTAAGTCAGTAACTCAGGTAGGAGAGTATAAGCGAAAATTTAGTTTATTAGAGATGTATGTATCTTTTGTTTTTCTTCCAGGAGCTATTTTAAAACTTGCTAAAAGTGATAAAGCAAAATTAGTTGACAGAAAATTTGTAAGGCGCCTACAGCTAGCTGTAACCGAAGTAAATGGTTGCGCGGCCTGTTCATTTCAGCATACACAGATGGCCTTGCAGGATGGAATGAGTAATGATGAAATAAGTAGTTTTTTAAGTGGAGCAGGTGATTACACAAAACCAGAAGAAGCAAAAGCTATAATGTTTGCCCAGCATTTTGCTGATTCAAGAGGTCTAGTGGAGAAGTCGGCTTATGAAACTATAGAAAAAGAATATGGCATAAATGAAGCCAGCATTATTCTCTCTTCGGTTCAGATGATGATGGCTGGCAATATTTATGGGATTCCTTTCAGTGCTTTTCTATCAAGACTACAGGGAAAACCCTATAGAAAAAGCTCATTGTTTTATGAATTAAGAATGATAGTTATGGGCTTTGTATTTTTACCCTTAGCAGTTATTCATGCATCTTTTAGAAGCTTGTTTGGTTTAGAGAATAAAAGATTTGTAAAATAAGCCTTTAGAGAACCATTCGGGCGCGTAGCAAGGCGTGTAGAAGAAACCTGGGATTATTTTGAATGATTCCAATAGAGAGTCGGCAGATTGTTTTGAAATTTAAGTAAAACTCTCGGTTTGCTCTGGCGCATATTTTCACTATTTCATCTTCAGAAAAAGCGGTTTGCATTTTATCCTTATTCTCAAAGAGCTCTGTTCCTACTTCTAGGTAAAGAGGGTTAAAGTGAACCATATCCGCTTTTGAATCCAGAGCGTATTCAATATTTTTTCTTACAGTGCGCCGGTTTTCTCCCGGTAGTCCAATAATAAAATCAACTGCAGTCATAATTTTATTAGCCCGTGCGACAGCTATTATTTCCTTTAAGATAGCGGGTTCGCTAGGGCTTCTGTTTATGTTTTTTAGAATCTGATCATCGGCCGATTGCAGTCCAAGGTGAATTAGATTGCATCCCGCTAATTTCATTTTTCTAATAAGATCATACTCTCCCTTTCTAAAAATAAGTGGGTGGAGGTGACACATCCATTTGAGCTTTCTATATTTCCTGAGCGTAAGAGCTTCACAGAATTCAGCCAGCCACTTGGTATCCCAACCAAATATGGGATCCTGGAAAAGAATGTATTTTACCTTGTATTTGTTAACAAGTAGATCAATCTCGCCGAGGAGTTCTGGTATGGGTCTTACTCTATGGCTATACCTCCAGAAATTTGGAGAATAACAAAAGGCACATCTGAGGGGACAGCCTCTTGAGGCGGTCACCGGTGCACTGGGATGCCGTAAAGTAGGAATAAAGTGGTCCTTATAGAGCTTAAGATCAACCTTTGGCCAGTCGGGGTAGGGGATTGTGCTTAAATCAGCAATCGGTTCTCTATCAGGATTAGTAAAAACCTTGTCTTTTTCGCGGTAGGCTATTCCCTTTACCTGAGAGAGCTTCAGCTTGCCCTGAGTGTATCTAATAATATCTTTCAGAGTTTCGTCCCCTTCACTTTTGCATACTATGTCAAAACCTCTATCAAGAAAATGTCCGTGAAAATAGGTTCCCGGTCCACCAGCCACTATAGTAAGTTCTGGAAAATGTTTTTTAAGATAAGAGGCGTATATTGTTTCAAGAGAAGCTTCCGAATTATTCTTTACTACAGGAGAGTAAAAACCTACCAGAAGATATTTGTTTTTTTCAACTTGCTGTCGGATGTCATCTAGTGTGAAGGGGTTGATATACTGGTCAAGTATTTCGGTTTCTACACCGATACTTTCGGCGGCCGAAGAAATATAGAGTAGGCCTATGATAGGGCGTCTGCGAATTTTCTGTAATTGGTGGCCAGCAATAAAACCACTTCTTCCTTGAGACGCAAGTGCAATTAAAAGAATTTTATCTTTTTTCATTTAAAGAGAAGTAGGATATTCGATTATGGCAGAGGGTCGGCTATTAGGCATATATTTTGATTTTTTGCTCAAATTTAGGACATATTTTCATTAGATTAAATTTAGTTTAATTGTCGGTCTATGTCAAGAAGTTGAAAGTAACTAATATTTTTCTACTGGACTCTTTTATTTCTGCAATTATTCTCTGTACAGAATTTTCCTTTTACTTGTAAAATGAAACCTAATTTTGCATAGTAAATTTAATAGAGTTGCCGACTTTGTGGTATTGAAGCGATATCTGCGTTTCTCCGCAGAATAGGGGTAGATTAAGGTAAATATTTGCTCAAGGAAAGAGAAAGAAGTAATAAATCGAAAGTTTTATATGAAAAAAATAAAGACTAAAGTTTTGATCTTCGCACTTGCCTGCTTTCTATTATTTGTTCTTTCAGAGCTTCTCTTGAGCCTTGCTGGAAGAATTTATCTACAGAGGAGAGCTCAAAGCCCTAAGCCTGAAAGCACGACAGCTACCAGCATTTTATGTATAGGTGATTCCAATACCTGGGGAATGGGCGCTCCTGACGCCTATTCCTATCCAGCCCAACTTAGCCGACTCCTTAATGACGACCGTCCAGAAAAAATCGAAGTCATCAATCTCGGAATTATGGCGGGCACATCATTTAAGGTATCTGCACTTGTTTCACAATGGATAGAGGATTACCAGCCAGATTTTTCATTTATTATGGTAGGGCCCAGTGATTATTGGAACTGGAGGGATAGCAACTACTATTTATTCAGTGATAAATGGTCTTCGGGAGTCCTTCGTTTTTTCTCTCGTACCCAGCGCCTAAAAACCGTAAGATTTCTGACCCTACTTAGTAAAAACATTAAAGATAAATCCAAGTCAGGCTCCTATGCTAATTCAAGTGCTATACCAGAAGGTAGACCTCTTTATAAGGAGCTACCTTTTACAAGCCTCCCACTTTCTTCTGCTGATGAAGTCTTACTTTCTGAGTCTGTGGAACTAATACATGCTGGTAAAATATCTACTGCCAGAGATAAGCTTGAGTTTTTAAAACAGCAGTATCCCGATAATCCTGCTCTTCTAGCCATGCTTGGTAGTACTTATACCACTCATCCAGATGATTATGCTCATGCAATAGAATATTTTGAGAAAACTATCCAGCTTTGCCCTGAGGATTTTGGTGCCAACAAACAGCTTGTTCAGCTCTATCATTCGCAGGGAATGAAAGATAAGTCATCCGAGCTTTTGGTTAAGATGAGAAAAAGATTCCCTGAGAAAAAGAAAGAAATTCGTATTCTATCTAAAAGAATTCCCTATCTAGAACCAGATCCAGAAATTCTCAGTAAGGCCTTGTTTGAAAACTTAAGTAAAACAGTTGAATCTCTTTTTGATTCCGGATCTCAGGTCGTCTTAATGAATCACGCCGCTGAATACCCTACTTTCGTGAAAAAAGCTTACGAGAAGATTAGAGACAAGTACGATATTGAC
>JAAZFS010000228.1 GCA_012511615.1 Elusimicrobiota bacterium
AGAGGATTTTATGGAAGATCCTCCCAAGAAATTTTTCAGATTGGCTCCCGGAAGAGAAGTCCGTTTAAAGCACGCATACTGCATTACCTGCACTAGAGTGGAGAAAGATTCCCAAGGTAATTTACTAAAGATTTTTTGCCAGTATGATCCTGAGACTCGTGGTGGGGATACTCCAGATGGAAGAAGAGTAAGAGGAACCCTCCATTGGGTTTCTGCTTCAGATGCCGTAAAGGGTGAGGTCAGGCTCTATGGAAGACTTCTTGATACTGAGCGTGCCGATGCCGAAGATTCCTTAAACTCGATTTCTCCAGAATCATTGATTGTTAAAAAAGATTCGCTTTATGAACCAGATTTGGCCGTTTTTGGCCCTGGAGAGCGGGTCCAGTTTCTTAGAAAAGGTTATTTTGTTTCTGATATAGAAGACCATACTTCTGAAAGTCCAGTATTTAACAGAATAGTGTCCTTAAGAGATTCCTGGGCCAGGATACAGAAAAAGAATCCTAAATAAGTTTTCCTTCCTTAAATAAAATCCTTAATTAAAATTAAATTTATTTTCTATAGAGTGGTAGTGCTTCGTAAGTGGTATGTAGAAGCTCCTGGGCTTTTTTACCCAAGGGTTCGCCAAGAAATTTCTCGTAAAGCTCTTTCACTGCTGGGTTATCATGGGAGAAGCGTATTGCTCTACTGGCGTCGTCACTGTATAGGCCTGCAGCACGTTTTCTTCTAATTTCGTCGCTTACCCCATAGGGCTGACCACCGCCGCCTATGCAGCCACCTGGACAGGCCATAACCTCAATAAAGTGATAGGGGGGTTCTTTTCCTTCTTTCTTGGCTTTTTTAACCCGCTCTAAAACTGTCTTTATATTTCCCATGCCGTGTGCAGCAACGATTCTTATTTCTTTGTCGGCAATTTCAAGTGAGGTTTCTTTGACTCCATCAAGACCTCGAATGGCTTCTATGTTGGGGTCAGTAAGGTTTTCTCCGGTTATTAAATTATAAGCGGTTCTGACTGCCGCCTCCATAACTCCACCGGTTGATCCGAATATGACTCCAGCTCCGCTATAGTCTCCCAAAAGGTGATCTGGTTCGCTATCCTCTAAGGCAGCAAAATCAATTCCGGCTTGGGCTATCATGCGGGAAAGCTCTCTTGTCGTAAGGACAAGGTCTACATCCTGGTATCCAGAAGCTGACATCTGGGCATCCCTGGAAATTTCATATTTTTTTGATGTGCAGGGCATTATAGATACCACGAATATATCTTCAGGGTTCATCTTAAGCCGCTCAGCGTAATAAGTTTTTGACAGGACTCCCAGTATCTGATGGGGAGACTTACAGGATGAGAAATGATCTATCATATCTGGATAGAATTTCTCCATATAATCCACCCATGAAGGACAGCAGGTGGTTATTAGGGGAAGATCTTCAGGAGAATCTAAAAGTAGGTTTTTAAATTCTGAAGCTTCTTCAATAATTGTTACATCCGCTGCAAAGTTTGTATCAAAGACGGCCTTAAAGCCTATTCTTCTAAGAAGAGTATAAAGTTTTCCGGTTAGGTTGGTTCCTGGCTCCATTCCAAAAGCTTCTCCAATAGTGACTCTTACTGCGGGAGCGATTTGGACCACGCAGTGTTTATTGGGAGACATAAGGGCGTCCCAAGCTTCTGCGGTCTGATCGTATTCAAAGATTGCGCCAGTTGGGCAGTGGGCCGAACATTGGCCGCAACGGATACAGGGAGATTCCCGAAGCTCTATATCTCCTGCAGGGGATATCCTGGTGTAAATACCTCTCTGTAGAAAGGAAAGAGCCCAGATATCCTGAACTTGCTGACATACTTCGATGCATCTTCCGCAGAGTATGCATTTATCCGGAACAAGCTCTATGTTTTTTGTAGATGAATCTTCCGGAAGTTGGTTTAAATGTTTATCGAATCTTTCCTTTCTTATACCAAAATCGGCAGAAAGCTTTTGAAGTTCGCAGGTGCCGTTTCTACCACACTTGAGGCAGTCGTTGGGGTGGTTTGAAAGGGTAAGTTCAAGGACAGTTTTTCTCGTTTTAATAATTTCCGGGTCATGGGTTATTACACTCATACCTGGCTTTATAGGAGTAGAGCAGGCTCTCACCATCTTGGGTGAATTTTCAAGCTTTACAACGCAAATTCCGCAGGATGCCGTTGGGGGCAGGTCCTGGTGTTTACAAAGAGTTGGTATATTTACCTGTACAGTTCGTGCCGCCTCCAGTATGGTGGTACCTTCACTAACTTCTATATCTATTCCGTTTATTTTTGCTTTTATTGTTTCTTTTGTGGTCATTTTTTTTCTATGGCTTTAAAGCGGCAGACTTCATAGCAATCGCCGCATTTAATACATTTTTCATGGTCTATGAAGAATCCTTCTTCTCTGCTTCCGGTGATTGCGTTAACCGGACATTTTTTGAAACATAGGCTACATCTGGTGCACTTGTCCTGTATGATTGTATAATTTAAAAGATCCGGGCATTTTCCTGCTGGACATGTTTTTTCTTGAATATGGGCAAGGTATTCTTCCTTGAAATATTTCAAGGTGGAGATAACCGGATTAGGTGCAGTTTGTCCCAGACCGCAAAGGGATGCATTGGCCATGGCTTGGGATATTAACTCTAGTTTGTTAATGCAATCATCATCGCAGATTCCTTTGGTAATTCCGCTAAGTAATGAGAGCATCTGAAAACCACCAATACGGCAGGGAGCACATTTCCCACAGGATTCGTCGACGCAGAACCTTAAGTAGAAACGGGCCACATCAACCATGCAGTCAGTCTCATCCATAACAATCATTCCACCGGAACCCATTATTGAACCTAATTTTTGCAGGCTCTCGTAATCTACGCGAGTGTCCAGATATTTTGAAGGAATTACTCCACCAGAAGGTCCTCCTGTCTGGACCGCTTTAAAATTTTTGCCCGATGATACCCCTCCACCAATGTCATAGATTATCTGACGGAGGGTTGTACCCATAGGGACTTCAATTAAACCAGAGTTTTTTACATTTCCAGTAAGGGCGAAAACTTTTGTACCAGTGGATTCATCTGTTCCGATACCTGCAAACCAGTCTCCACCTTTATCTAAGATGATTGGTATATTTGCCAGAGTCTCAACATTATTGATGGTTGTGGGTTTACCCCAGAGTCCTTTTACAGATGGATAAGGGGGTCTTGGCCGTGGATTGCCGCGTTTGCCTTCAATTGAAGCGATTAGTGCTGTTTCCTCACCGCAGACAAAAGCTCCAGCCCCTAGCCTGATTCCAATATGGAAGGAAAATCCGCTTCCGAGAATATTATCTCCCAGAAGATTGTGCTCATATGCTTCTTTAATTGCCCCCTCTACTCTTTCAATGGTAAGAGGGTACTCTGCTCTTATGTAGGCATAACCCTGATTGGCTCCTGAGGCAAAACCACAGATTATCATGCCTTCGATTATAGAATGAGGGTCTCCTTCAAGGATGCTCCTGTCCATATAGGCTCCAGGATCCCCTTCGTCGCCGTTACATATAACGAATTTTTCGTCTGCTTGAGCTTTTTTTGTTAAATCCCATTTTAACCAAGTAGGAAAACCACCACCGCCTCGTCCACGGAGCTTGCTTTTCTTTAGTTCTCCGATAACTTCATCAGGAGACATGCTGGATAACATTTTTTGCAGGCCCGAATAGCCTCTGTTTGCTATATACTCCCTAATATTCTCTGGGTCAATTCGACCGCAGTTTCTTAGGACGATTCTTGAAGGCCGGGATTTCTCGTGATAGAGAAGTTCATCTATTACTTTGCCTTTAATAAGGGTCTGATTTATAATTGTATCTATATCGTCTTCGGTGACATTACAGTAAACGGCTTCTGTTGGCCAAGTCTTTACAACTATACCTTTATCGTATATACCTACAAACTCTGTCTTGGCTAGCTGGACAGATTTTTGAAGGTCTTTTTCTTTAAGTTTGCCCAGAAAAACGGAGAAAAAATCATCTGTTTTCTCTTCTCCTGATATACCCGTATCTTTTAGAAAAACTGTTTTTATTTGTTTCATATTCCTATTGTTTTGAGCTCATATATTCCAGAATTGAGAATTCGACCAGTCATTATA
>JAAZFS010000229.1 GCA_012511615.1 Elusimicrobiota bacterium
CATCAAGATAATCAAGTGCAGCTGATAGCCCAAGATAGGGAAAAATATAGCCGTCCATTTTCATTAGGAGGGGAATTCGCCTATTAACACCATCAGAATCTGGTTCTGAATTTACATATCCTGAATTTTTAGCGACTTGGGCAAACTGGGAAATCGGTGGTAAAACCGTTTGAGCATCAATAAAATCCACCTCAGGATAGTCTTCTACCTTTCCCAGACTAGATTTGAGCATAATTTCCTTTACCGGATCTAGCATATCATCTAGAGATTCAATACCAAATACTGGAGCCCCAAGTAGAGACAAAAAAGGAAAATAAACTCTTCCATTACGGGCGGAGGCTCCAGCCAGTAGACGGTCGTCTATAGGAAAATCTGCAGAGGTTTCTGTATAGAGTATATCTAGAACCATCTGCTGGGGAGGAAGTACAGACAGGGTATTTATAAAACTACCTATAATACCCCGCCGCCAGGGCCAGCGACCAATAAGGTCTATACTGTAATCGTCCATCGCAGCAATAAAAACATTTTCAGATACCAGACTCTCACCGCGGACTCGAAAACGCCAATCTATAGTTTTATATTCCAGAGTTTTTCCGATTTTTGTGGCATACATAATTACCGGAATAAAGGGCAGGAGTATTATGAGGATTAGGGTGGAGCGTCTTTTTTTCATTATGTTTTATATTAAATAAAACCCCTTAATATAATTTCTATATCTTTATGTATTTTTCAGAATCATCCAAGTTATTTATCGTACATTTGAGAAGGGTCAATCACCTTGTCTTCGGAAACAGTCCATCCCTTCTCCCCCCATTTTTTAAAAAAGCAACTTCGATATCCCTTATGGCAAGAGCAGTTACCTTTCTGTTCTACTTTCAAAAGAATTGTATCCATATCGCAATCAATTTGAATATCTTTAACTATCTGAAAATTTCCTGACTCTTCCCCCTTGGTCCAGAACTTATTACGACTTCTCGAAAAATAACAGGCCTTTCCAGTCTCAATGGTTTTCTTTAGTGATTCTGGGCTCATATATGCAAGCATCAATACACGACCATCGGCGTAATCCTGAGCCACACAGGGAATAAGACCCTGGTCATTTAGTTTAATTTCACCTATATCCATATCATTTTTTCCCTTTTGTTATTTCTAAGGATTTTTCAAGAAAATCGGATGTAGAAAACATAGCTTTTCCCACAATTGCACCCCTCAAATTAGGAAGCTGAAGATTTAAGAGATTTCTTATGTCTTCAGGAGAAGAAACTCCGCCGGCGCTTATAACCCCCATACCGACGCTCTCAGACATTTCTCTTATCCATTCAAGATTAGGACCGGTTAGCATCCCATCTCTTGAAATATCTGTGATTATTATCTCATCCACGCCCTCATCTTCCATCCTACGCGCAAAATCAATAGCGCACAAATCCGTAACGTCAGTCCAAGCAGATATGGCAACGCGACCATTTTTTGCATCTATGCCCGCTATTATTCTCTGGGGATATTTTTTTATAAGCTTTCTCAAGAAATCTAAATTTTGCACTGCAGAGGTGCCAATTATTATTTTTGCCACACCGGCATCTAAAAGAAAAGAAGCGGTATCGATATCTCTTATCCCCCCCCCTACTTGTATGGGTACGCTGAGCTCTTCTGCTATTTGGACAATCTGACTACTATTTACTGGACGGCCCTCAAAAGCCCCATCAAGGTCAATGATATGAACTCTCTCAGCGCCCTCATTCTCCCAGCGCTTGGCGATTTTTACAGGGTCAGAGGAGTATATTATCTCATCTGCCGCCTTCCCTTGCGATAAGCGGACACAATTTCCACCCTTAATATCTACTGCAGGTATAACCAGCATTTAAAGTTTTCCTTTGGTTGAAGGAATATCACTTCCAGTTATTCTAATCGCCTGCTCTAGAGATTTTGCTAAACTTTTAAAAATAGCCTCGGCCATATGGTGATTATTCTCTCCACAAGGAACAGACACATTAACTGCAACGCCAAGAGTCCTTGAAAAAGCAATCAGGAACTCTTTTATGAGCGAGTAATCAAAATCTGATGGTCTATCCCAAGGAGTAGGAAATTCCACATCATATACAAGCACTCCCCGCCCTGATATATCAATCGCAGTCTCCGCCCGGGCCTCATCCATGGGAACCATTGCCCAGCCATAGCGGGCTATACCCTTCTTGTCTCCAAGCGCAGATAGCAGGGCCTCGCCTAAGAGAATACCAGTATCTTCCACCGTATGGTGTGCATCTATATGGGTATCACCACTAGCCTTGATTTTCAAATCTATACCCGAATGACGAGATAACTGATCAAGCATATGGTTTAAAAATCCGCATGGAGTATCTATCTGATATTTTCCCTCTCCGTCCAAGTTTAATGTTATTTCTATCTCTGTTTCATTGGTTTTTCTTTTTTTTGTGATTTTTCTCATTCTGCCTCCCTTAATGCTTTAAGAAAATTTTTATTTTCATCCTCTGTCCCAACTGTAACTCTGAGAAAACTCTTGAGATTGGGGTCAGAAAACTCTCTGGCTTTTATTTTGTGTTTTTTAAGGGAAGCCATCACACCCTCAAACTTCTCAATTTTCATTAAAATAAAATTTGCATCTGACTCAAAAGGACTTATTCCCTCAATTTGCTTTAATTGAGCGTACATTTTCTCCCTTGAAGAAAGAAGTTTTTCCACTGATTCAAGGGCATCTTCCCTATAATCAAGTACCGTTTCAATAATAATTTCATTGAGTACGCTGAAATTGTAAGGAAGCTGGGCCTTTTTCATATCTTTGGATAGATTTACCGGAAGAACCATATATCCCGCCCTAATGCCCGCCAGAGAAAAAGCTTTTGAAAAAGTTCTGAGTACCAAAAGATTATCATATTCTTTCACCATTCCAACAAAGCTTTTCTTGGAAAATTCATAGTAGGCTTCGTCAAGAACCACCAGGCTGCCAGACTCCTCTATCACCCTTTCTATATCAGAAATTTCAAAAGAATTTCCAGTAGGATTGTGGGGATAAGTTATAAATATAATATCTGCACCAGAAGATATGAGACTCTCAACTGGCAGGGAAAAATCCTCATTCAAAGGAAATCCCTTATAGGAAGTCCCTGTAAGATCACTTAAAATCCTATACATTGAAAAAGTCGGCTCCGCTGTTGCTACCAAACGGCCAGGTCCACCACAAGCCAATAGAATAAGTTCTATCAGTTCATCTGACCCATTTCCTAAAAGTATCTTATCTGGATGGCATCCAGCATAGTCTGCAAGTTTTTTATACATTCGACTCTTTTCGAAGCTGGGATAACGGTTGAGACTGAGGTCCTGAATTCGATTTTGAATTTCTAACTTTATATGGTCTGGAAGCTCATAAGGGTTCTCTTGGGCATCAAGCTTTATTTCCCCTTCACTTACATCAGAGGCTGTATAGGGCTTAAGTTTCCTTATTCTTTCAAGAACAAATTCCTTCATTCTTTTTCCACCCTCTTTTTAAGAGAAAGTGCATGATACTTCATGCCTTCTTCTTCCGCAATAAGAATTATACCTGGAGCCGACCAGGCTATTCCCTCTCCTGTGGCGGTTATAAAAGCTACATTTTTAAGAAATGTGCGGACACAAAGACCTTCGGAAAAACGGGCAGTTCTTCCAGTAGGTAGAGTATGGGAAGGTCCAGCCCAGTAGTCTCCGAGAGCAACTGGTGAAAAGTGGCCAATAAATACCGCCCCCGCATTCCTTATTTCCCCTATAATAAGCTCAAGATTTGAGGGTTCGCACATCAATTGCAGATGTTCTGGAGCAATCCGGTTTGATTCAGAAGCGGCATGAATCGGCGTCTTAACCCGAATAATTTCTATTTGCTTTGAAAATTCCCTAGGAAGTAGCCTTGCGACTCTTGATAAAATCGTACTGTCCCAAGAAATAAGATAGGCCTTGGCTTCCGGGTCATGCTCCGCCTGTGCAGATAAATCCGTAGCTATAATGTCAGGGTCCTGATCCTCATCAGCAATCAAAGCTACTTCGCTGGGACCGGCGGCCATATCTATACCCACAACACCTTCAGCGTTGAGGAGGCTCTTGGCTCTCTGCACAAAGCTATTTCCAGGGCCCACAATAAGATCCACTTGAGGAATAGTTTCTGTGCCGTATGCCATAGCTGCAATAGAATGAGCGCCTCCAACTCTAAACATGCGCGATACACCCGAGAGCTTAGCCGCATAGCAGAGGGCGGGAGTTATGTTTCCTGGTGGAGAAGAGACTATCACCTCTTCTACTCCCACCTCACGAGCCAGAATGGCCGTCATAAGGACAGTAGATGGATAACTATAGCGCCCACCAGGTACATAAACCCCACATTTTTTAACCGGGATAAACCTAGAGGTTATATGAATACCTTTCTTCTCATATTCAACCTCTTTTAAAGCGGCAACCTCACTCCGAGCATAATCTGAAACATTCTCAGCAGCCTGACTAATAGCCGCCGCAAGATTTTTAGGAGTCTCTGCTGCCATCCTGTTTATTTCCTCACGGCTTATTTCAATTTCACCCGGATCCAGCCGCACGCGATCAAATTTCGCGGAAAATTTAATTAAAGCTCTGTCCCCCGATCTCTTTACTTCTCTAATAATTCTTTTTACTCTACCCATATATCTGCTCCCAGTCTCTTAAGCACAGGAACCAAATCCGCATAACCTCTCTCAATATGATGAACCCCTGAAATTTCTGTCCGCCCTTTTGCCGCAAGACCCGCAATAACAAGAGCCGCTCCACCCCTTAAATCCATAGCCATCACAGGGGCTCCACTCAAGAAGCTAACTCCATTAAGTATCGCTGAGTCTCCTCGCACCTCAATATCCGCTCCCATCCGCATCAGCTCAGCACAATGGAGGAAACGATTTTCAAAGACTGCTTCAGTAACAACACTGGTCCCTTTGGCAAGCGATAAGAGTGCCACGGCTGGAGCCTGAAGATCTGTGGGAAATCCGGGATAGGGTGCGGTCATTATTTCTCCGCCCTTCAGGCGCGATATCCCCTTTATATGAATGAAATTTTCTCCAGTTTCTATGTCTGCCCCACATTCGCGCAGCTTCCCGGTTACAGCTTCCAAAGTTTCGGGTGCTGAAAAATCTATTTTAATATCAGCATTTTTAAGAGCCCCAGCCATAAGGTAGGTCCCTGCCTGAATCCTATCATCCATAACAGTATACTCCACAGGGCGAAACTTATTTACACCCCTTACCCTGAGGGAAGAAGGACTATGTTCAATATCAGCCCCCATCTCTTTAAGAAAATTGACCATATCTTCAATTTCTGGTTCACGAGCAATATTTTCAATTACAGTTAAACCCTCTGCACGAACGGCAGCAGCAAGCAGGTTTTCAGTAGCGCCTACTGAAGGATAATCAAGATATATATCCGCGCCTTTCAGTCTCTTTGAGCTGAGATGAACTATCCCTCCAGACATGCTATATTTCGCCCCCATGGCAGTAAAACCCTTCAAGTGGAGATCAATCGGACGAATGCCAATCGCACACCCCCCCGGAAGCGGGACTCTAATTTTATTGAGCCTGCCTGAAAGCGCACCCATTACAAGAACTGACGCACGAAGTTTCTTAACCTGTTCGTATGGAGCTTCGCCTCCATTACTGATACTTCCGGTTACGGTAACAGTTCCATTTTCCCGCCTAACATCTTTGCCGAATATCCTGAGCATTTTAATCATAACAGATATGTCAGCAAGGTCTGGCACGTTATTAATCACACATTTCTCATCTGTAATTAGAGTTGAAGCAAGTATAGGAAGAGCAGCGTTTTTCGAGCCTCCCACACTCACCCTCCCTCTAAGGCGGGCCGGACCCTCTATTATTATTCTTGTTGAGTTTTCTGTATTCTGCATGTAAAAATCCTGTCCATTCCGCTGTAATCTTTTATATATACCGCATCTTTCAAACTTTTATTGGCTCACGCAGCACTTAATACCGCATTTTTTTGCAGGGCCCCTGTTTCTATCAAAAGCCAGCCACCATCTCTTAGAAAAAATTCCGCTCCGGAAAGAATAGCCTTTATATATTTCAAGCCATCTTCTCCAGCCCAGAGAGCTTGC
>JAAZFS010000230.1 GCA_012511615.1 Elusimicrobiota bacterium
ATCTTCTATCATACCTGAAAGAGCCTTAAAGCCGTCGGTAGTACTCTTTCTTCTTATATCAAAGACCTGTTGCTCGGCGCGGTCCAGAAGTTCTTGGGCATTTTCTTCTTCTTCAAAACTCTCGGAGACTATTCTCTGAGAAACGTTTATCAGCTCTCTTACCAGGGCGCGATCACGGACAATACTAGCGTAGAACTCAATATTTGCTGTAGTAGCTACTCCATCTATAAGCCATTTTATGTAATCAGCTGCCCCAATTTTTTCATAGACTTTCATCCTTCTAAGCTCGGCCGAAACGGTAACAAAATCAATTGCTTCGGATCTTTCAAAAAGACTGACCATAGCATTGAAAATTTCCCTATGCGAGGTCCTATAGAAGGATTCCGGGGTGAGCATATCCATTGCCAAGTGCACAGCGGTATCATCTAAAAGCATGGAACCGAGCACGGCTTGCTCTGCCTCTATATTTTGAGGTGGCACTCTCCCCGGATGAGTTTTGTTCATTTTTTAACGACCCATATCTTACAGGAAGCCTCAACTTCTGGATGAAGTTTTATCCCTACTTTGTATACACCTAATTTTTTGATTGGTTCTTCCAGTATAATATTCTTTCTATCAATCTTAACACCGGCATCAGCAAGTTTTTTCTCTATATCCATACTGGTCACAGAACCGAAGAGCTTTTCTTCTTCACCGACTTCCACTTCTATGGTTATAGAAAGATTTTCAATAGCTTTGCTGGTTTCAAGGGCGGCTTCTTTGAGCTTTTGAAGTGCCTCGTCACGCCGTTTTTTTAAATCTGCAATTTTTTTCTCATATTTAGCTTCAGCAGGCCAGGCCAAGTCTCTGGGTAAGAGATAATTACGGGCATAACCTCCCGCAACTTCTATTGTATCTCCGAGTTTGCCCAGTTTATCAATATCTTTTTTCAAAATAACCTTCATTATCACACCTCCGTTTTTATTTTCCTAAAATCAACCCATACATCAATAATTCCAGCAAGAACAATCAGGTAGAAAGCTCTCATAAAAACTATCGATGCTATTATAAAAAACCAACTCATACCCCGCGCAAACTTGATGGTCTTTAGCCCCTTAAATATGACCCCAAGCCCACTAATAAAATAAGCCGCAAGAAGTATAATAAGCGAATTTATACTTATAGTGGAGAGAAGACTCCCCTTTCCGACATATCCCTTTAAAATATAGAGAGCTCCCGAAATAATCAGAATCCATATAAAGCTCTCCGGCATACGACTCTCCTCCAATCTAGGAAGCTTATCAATCTCCGAGCGTCTGCTCAGCACTTTATGCAAAATCCAGGCACCCGCTGAAGAAGAAATAATTATCCAGGCAGCAAAATAATCCCTAAAAAATCCAATGTTAAAAATTATCTGCTTCTCAATATTTTCAATCACTGTCGACGAAATTCTGAGGTCGTAATAAGAACTAATAGTCAAGGCCGCAAAATCCCGCGAAAATTCAGTAAGAAAAATAATGAAGGATTGACCTGTGAAAAATTTCCATCCTAAATTAAATACCAAGATTGCAATAATCCACCCTAGTGTCGCCCCTATAACTTTCCTTATGGGAGGCAGGTTTTTATTTCTAAGAAAAAGAAAGAAAATGATACCGAATACAGAGTAAAGTGCAAACATTACCAGGGCAAAACGGTATCCAAAAAAAACCACGGACATCAGGCCAAAGAATATCCAGCCGTTCACTGCTGAAACTACCTCCCCCTCAAGGAGCATCAATATGTAGGGAGCCGTCATTAAAAATGAAAGCGCCCCTATGATTGAAACAGCGCCACCCGAGACCGGTATCGTCATCGCCGAGACGCTAAGCGCCGAAGCAGCAAAGAGCGCTATCAGCGCCGATCCGAGCAGCTTTTTCAGGCTGCCCATTAGATTCTGACTATCTGGTAAAAGGAAGGAAAGCCAGGATTCTTGCACGCTTGACGGCTCTTGCAATCTCCCTCTGGTGCTTGGCACAGGTAC
>JAAZFS010000231.1 GCA_012511615.1 Elusimicrobiota bacterium
CAATAGAGTATTATAGTCTCCTATCGGATATTTATAAAAAAAGAGGAGATTACAGGCGGGGCGTAGAAGCATTGAAAGAGGCTATCAAGATAGCTCCGGACAGAGCCTTTCTTTATGGAGATCTTGGGAAAATGCTTTCTTATATGGGAAAAGATGAGGAAGCGATTAAACATTTCAAAAAGGCTTCTGAAAAAGATCCTAGAGATGGCTCTTATAACTATGAGGCATCAAAAATCTTTTTACAAAGAAATGATTTTGACAAGGTTTTAATTGAAACTCGCTCCGCCCTCGAAAAAAACTATGAATCAGCAGATTTGTATATTGATGCTGCAAAGAGTGCTCGCTCTTTAAATCGTTTAAAAGAGGCGGAAGAGTTTTACCTTAAGGCTGGAGAAATTTCTCCCAATTCCAAGGAGTTATGGTTTCAGAATAGAATCAAGAACGATATTGAGATATGCCAGAGAAAGGTCAGGCTGGATTCGCTTCCGAGGAATCTCGGGGTCTGTCTGACTAATCGTTGTAATCTAAAATGCCTGATGTGCGAAGTAAGGAAAGAGGATTGGGATATTAGTCCTGAGCGTGTGGGCGAGGTTAAGGAATTTTTCCCCTATATTGAGCAGGTTCTATGGCAGGGGGGGGAAGTGTTTTTATCGGAGCATTTTCTTCCTTTATTTTCAGAGGCCTCTTCTTATGAGCATCTTTCACAGGTGGTTTTGACAAGTGGTATGCTTATAGACCGAGATTGGGCAAAGCTATTTGCAACTTCAAAGACGGAGGTAACTTTTTCTCTGGAGAGTGTCCATCGTGAACTTTATGAAAAAATTCGCGTCGGAGCTAGTTTTAATAAACTCAAAGAAAATCTATCCCTTCTTAATGAGTCAAGATCTAGAACGCCAGATTCGGCCCTGAAAATAAATCTTCAAATGCTTGTTATGGAAGACAATATAAGAGAATTAGATTACCTTATAGCATTTGCCAAAGACTATGGAGCAAGAAAAATTTTTCTAATAGGTCTGGATGAGACCATAAATAAAAAGAATACTTTTTATGATAATCCTATATACAGAAAGGAACTCGGACTCATCTTAAATAAGTTTTTTGCGGAGGCTGCTGAAAAATCAATTGAGGTAGTGAATTCTCTTCCAATCAGCGGCTGGGAGGAGGAAGGAAACCCAAAGGAAATAGAGGATTCTGTATCAGAGTTGGAGTTGCTATATGAAAATAAAGAGGAAGATCCAAAAGAGATAATCTGTCTTTGGCCCTGGCAGCAACTGAGCATATGCTCCGGGGGCAATGCTGTCATAAACGGTCTTTGTCCTTATCTTATTGTAGGAAACATTGACAAACAGGCAATAAGAGAGATATGGAATGGAGAGAAGATAAGAGGTGTGCGAGAGGCTCTTCTTGGAGAAAATGAAAATAATCCTTGCTGTACTGAGCTTTGTCTCTCCGGAGGTCTTCCTTTAGGAATGTTGAGGTTAGATTGATTTATAAAAAAATAAAAAACGTATACCGAATATTTGTTCTTAGTCTTTTTATGATTTTCAAAATGTTCTTTTCAGTTTATGCTTTGGATGCTGGAGTTCCTCTATATCTAATGGCAGGTCAAATGATTATGTCAGGATTCCATGGGACGGATATAGGAAGTGAATGGATGAATTCTATGGGTGAGCAAATTCGCGAAGGATATCTTGGAGGAGTTATTCTTTTTGACTATAATATCCCTCAAAAGGAAGAGTTTCATCGTTTAATTTCTTATCTACAGTCTCAGAGCTGGATACCCTTATTAATTGCCATTGATCAGGAAGGCGGCCGGGTTAGCCGGCTTGATCCGAAAAAAGGTTATGGCAAATACCCATCTCAGAAAGCGGTGGCCGAACTATCTTTAGAAGAAGCTAAAAAAACATATGGGAAGATGGCGGCGGAGTTGAGAAAATATGGTGTTAATCTTAATCTTGCGCCCGTGGTAGACATTGATTACAATCCAACTTCCCCGGCAATAGGTGCTATGGAAAGGAGTTTTTCGAAAGACCCAGATAGGGTCATGGAATACGCAAAAATATTTATAGATGCACATGAAAATGAGGGACTACTTACTGCCTTAAAACATTTTCCGGGCCAGGGGAGATCTCTTGGCGATACCCATAATAAAATAGAGGATTTAACTGGACAATGGAAAAAGGATGAACTTATTCCATTTATAAATCTCACTCTTGATAGAGAGACTGTTCTTATTATGACAGCCCATACATATAATAAAGAACTTGACCCTGATTATCCCGCTACTCTTTCCAAACCAACAATAGATTCCTTGCTAAGGCAAGAGAATGTTGATGTCGCAATAATCTCAGATGATATACAAATGGGAGCTATTCAAGAAAATTATACTTTTGAAGAGACGGTGGTAGGGGCGGTGAATGCTGGGGTGGATATTTTGCTTTTTTCTAACAATCCTCGCGCCTGGCCAGAAAATAAAGATTTCCAGCCCGATCCCTATGTAGCCCAGCGGGCTGTGGAGATTATTCTTGCTGCCGTTAAGGACGGTCGGATAGAGATATCCTCTTTAGAAAATTCTTTTAGACGGATTATGAAAATTAAAGAAAACATTGGCAAAAAACTTTGAATGATATATAATTAGGCAAGTGGCGTGGCAAGGGGATAAGCTATCAGTAAACAAAAAAAAATACTCGTTGTTGATGACGACAAACACATACTGAGCTTTCTTGAATTATTACTTTCAAGAAACGGTTATGAGGTAGAAACGGCCAAGGATGGATCTTTGGCTCTGGAAAGAGTCATATTGGACCGGCCAGATTTAGTTGTACTAGATATTGATATGCCAGAGATAGACGGACTAGAGGTGCTGAAGAGAATAAAAGATAACCCAGCCACTAAATCCATACCCGTCATTATGCTTACCGCCCACTCTGACTCTCATACTTTTGAGCGGGCTGTTGATTACTCGGCTGACCGTTATATAGCTAAACCTTTCAATAGCTCCTTCCTCCTGGAAAAAGTTTCTCAGGTCCTAGAAGAATACTCAAACCAATAAGTTTTTCTAAAACCCCAATAAACCTTATCTAAAGATATTTCTAAAAAAAAATGAAAGATACTCAATATGCTTGAGTTTAAAAATTCTGGCGGGTTTAGCTAAGAATTATCAAATACTTCATCTATAAGAGCTTGAATAGTAAAAAAATTATAGAAAAAACTTACTTATGTTTTTCAATTATGAAGTTTTCAAGGACTAGAAAATCCATGTCTGTATTAAGAAAGCAGTCTATGGCCTCCTGAGGGGTGTTGACTATGGGTTGCCCTCGTACGTTAAAGGAGGTATTCAAAAGAACTGGAATTCCGGTTGTTTTATGAAAGGCCTCAATAAGCGCATAGTATCTAGGCGAGATATCCTTTTCTACAGTATGGATTCTGGCCGAATTGTCAACATGTGTTACGGCTGGTATTTTGTCCCTCATATCTTTTCTGACTTCTCCGGCGAAAAGCATAAATGGAGACTCTGTTCCCAAATCAAAATAGTCCTCAGAGTGTTCTTTGAGTACGCTCGGAGCATAGGGTCGAAAAATCTCCCGCCTCTTTACCTTCTTGTTTATTCGATCCTTCATTTTTGGATCAGCGGGGGATGCCAAAATTGAACGGTGGCCCAAGGCTCTCGGACCGAACTCCATTCTCCCATGAAACCAGCCAGCAATCATTCCTTTAGAGAGAAGTTTTGCCGCATGGTCGACAAGCTCCTGATCCGTATATTTTTTATATTCAAGATTGTTTATTGAGAGGACTTGCTCAATCTTCCGATTAGTATAGGAGGGTCCTAGGTAAACATTTTGTAGGGGTAGGGTTCTCTTTCCAGAAAGAAAAGTGTACCCTGCCGCCGCTGCGCCGAGTGCTCCACCGCTATCTCCTGCTGCAGGCTGAACAAATATCTTTTGAAAAGGGGTCTCTTTAACTATCTTGCCGTTTGCTACGCAATTTAAAAATACGCCTCCCGCGAGAGATAGATGAGGGCTTTTAGTTAGGCCGTAGAGGTGGTTTGCCGTATTTATAAGAATTTCCTCAGTAATTTTTTGTAGAGAGGCAGCAAGATCCATATCCCTAGGAGTAATCTCAGACTCTGGGACTCTGGGAGTTCCGAATTTTCTAATGAATTTTCGGTTGAACATTCTGTGGCCTTTATTAAATCCGAAGTAGCTGGTATCAATCCTAAAACTTCCGTCATCCCGTATTTCAATTATTTCCCTTAAATCTTCAGTGAAACGAGGGTTTCCATAGCTTGCCAGACCCATGACTTTGCCTTCTCCAGTTAGGGCCCGGAATCCAAGAAAAGTGCTTATGGCGGTATAAAAAAGGCCAAGGGAGTCAGTGTAGTTTATTTGAAAAAGTGGTTCAAGGTTTTTATCTGTACCCATGCCCGCTGAAACTGAGGAAAACTCTCCTATCCCATCTGCAGTCATAAAAGCCGATTCTTCAAAAGAGGAGAGAAAGAAAGCACTGGCTGCATGAGAATTGTGGTGTCTGGTGTAATAGACTTTGCCAGTGTAACCGAGTTCTTTCTTGAATACCAAGGGCATTATCAGTCTGTTGTCTAACCAGACTGGGGTAGTCCTCATGAAATTTGGCAGAGAAAAAGGATATGCTTTTAGATGGTTTAGCATGACTCTTGCGAATTTCTGGAAAGGGTTTTCATAGAAAATTATCGCATCAATTTCAAGAATGCTAATACCCCCCTCTTGGAGGACATAGTTTGTCGCCAGTAGCGGAAATTCTGCGGAGCTTTTCTTTCTGTTGAAACGTTCTTCCTGGGCTGCGGCTACTACTTTGCCGTCCATAATCAGGGCCGCAGCAGAATCGTGATAGTAGCAGGATATGCCTAAAATATTCATCTTATAATTCTTCAAGAAGACCTTTTGTCTTCTCAGGTTCGTCCCAAAAAGTGTCCGAAGAAATCTTTTTTCTGCGGTATAGCGAGGGGACAAAAATTCGGGTAAAGAGCATGGTAATCCCAAAACCGATTATGTATAAAAAGAAAAGTAGGGGATAGATGAGAATTGACTGAACTATTATTACAACTTTTGCTGTGAATTTCTTAAACATTTCCTAGTTAAACTCCTGCGTAGATAAAGGATATGATTATTGTAGGACCAATGTAAAAGACTAAAAATGCTAGGATGGCCAGTACAATAAAAATAGCGGCCATAAAATATATCTTATTCTCCCTTATGAGTTGAAATAGCCCCTTGGAGATATAGGCAAACTTGGCAAACATGTCTTTAAAAAGTTCTTTAATTTTACTAATCATTAATAAATTTTATTTTTTCTCCTTTGTTATACCTAATTGTTCTTTAACCCTATTAAGCAAGTCTTCCGAGTAATTAAGCTTTAATGCCTCAAGGGCCTCTTTTCTGGGTAGGAGTCCGGCGCGAATCAGTTTGCTCATTTCAACATGGTAATGGGTGTAGCCGAAATGCTTTATTGAATTATCAACTGATAAAAAATTTAAGTAGCAGTTTGTGGATTTTGCTGGATAGCTTTGTTTGGGAAACTCCCATTTGAGCTCTTTCTGTATTAGTTTTACATAATCTTCAGGGTCTTCTCTTAAAAACCAGTGAGGAGATAAAATTCTTGCTTTATGCTTTCTACTTGCGCGCTTGAGGGCCTCTTTCATGGTCTTGGGAAAACCTTTGTATTTTGGGTGGAGAGGTATGTATTCTTTAAGAAAGTTTTTTGTCGCCTGTCCCATTTTTTCAAATTCTTTATGGTCGGAGTTTGGGCTGCATTTAGTTGCAATAGGATAACGGCTAGACTGGCCCTGGGTCCATCCGGCGATTATCAGGGGTATCTTATAGCGGGCTGCAATATCAAAAGCAAGTTGAATATACCAAATGGAACAGGGGTGGCAGATTACGGCATCTGAACCACTCTTTACGATATCCGTAAACATTTCTTTCATGTAATCACTCTTAAAATAGAGAAAATCTACACCAAGAATGTCAACGGCGGTTTTTATGTTTCTTAAGGCATCTTCAGTCTCAAATCCATGGTCGAATGTAAAGGCAAGAGGGTTCATCTTGTAGCGTTTTTTCATATAGTAGAGGCTGGACATACTGTCCTTCCCTCCACTACACATAACAAGTGAATCGTATTTGCCTTTGCCTCTATGTTTATTAAGAATCTTTATGAAATCTGTCTCAAGAAGGGGA
>JAAZFS010000027.1 GCA_012511615.1 Elusimicrobiota bacterium
ATTGTTTACATGTCTTTTTATCCCTCCAAGCGGGATATTAAATCCATTTATGACTGAATACCAATTAATCGGCAATCACTATCTTCTCCTAAGAGAATTAGGAGCTGGAAGCTTTGCCACCGTTTATAAGGCCTGGGACAGAAGGCTCCTAAAGTATGTGGCCGTAAAGAAAATCCATCCTCACTTCCTCAAAATAGTCAGAGAAAAAGATATATTTGAAAATTTCCGTAATGAAGCAGTAAATACAGCCAAGCTTGATAATGAAAATATAGTAAAGGCATTTAATTTCATTAACGATGGAAGCGACTGGTATCTTATAATGGATTATGTAAAAGGTGTAACCCTCCAGTATCTTTTGGACAAAGCCACCAGTCAGGGCAGGACCCTACCTTATGAACTAGCTTTTTTTATTCTTTTAGATGTAATGGAAGCCCTCAAATACGCCCACTTCTATCAGGGCGACCTCTTTGGGAGTCCCATTAGTTTTATCCATAGAGATATTTCCCCAGATAATATAATGGTCTACTACGATGGTAGGATAAAACTGGCAGACTTTGGAGTGGCCAAGGCTGGAGCATCGGATGAATCCCTCTTTACTGGCAAGTTAACCTATATATCTCCTGAGCAGGCTACGGGACAATTTGTAGGACCCCAAACTGATCTCTTTAGTTCTGGACTTGTGCTCTATGAAATGCTTACAGGAGACAAGGCCTATAAAGGAGATATTCATACTATCTTAAGGAAGGCCAGGTGGGCCAGAGTACCCAAGAAGAAATTAAAAGAGCTTGAGCTTCCTGAAAACTTTTCACTTATCATCAGTAACCTTCTAGAAAGAAAAACTGAGAAACGCTATGCCAGAGCCAGTGAGGTAATTAGAGATATTTCTACAGAACTGGATCTTTACAATGAAGAAGCAGCCCTCAAGGCAGAATTGAAAAAATTTGTAGACGAAGTCCTAAAAGAAGAAATAGAGGCAGAAGAAGAAGAGATGGCCGAATATTCGAAAATAGATTTTGCTACAGTTAAAACTGTGGATACATCTTCCGCCCCCATACTGGCCCCCGCTGAGAAAGACGAAGATACTCTGATGAACTATGATCTCTCTACATACTGGGTTAAGAGAGACCCGGTAAAATTACTGATAAAATATGGCCTGATATTAATTGCAATTATCATAGGCGTTATCATCATTACCGGCTTCTAAGTTTACCTATCGAATAACTCTTAATATTTTCCTTACATCCTGTAGCCCAGAGAAATCCTGTGAGTTATACCCAGGTCCTCAAAAGAGCCAAAAGCATAATCAAATACTATGCTGGAGTATTCAATTCCCAGCCCAGTCGTAAGATGACTGAGGACATCTAAACCTAAAGCATTGGATTTAAGTCCTAACCTAAGCGAAAGTATAAAATCACTGACCGTATAATCAGCATTTACCCCCGCATTAAAAGCAAAGGGAACCTCATTTGAGTAATAAGTTTCAGCAACTGCCTGAAAATCCAGTCCATATAATATAAAGGGATAAGATAAACCAGCCCTGTAAGCGCCATCGATTTTAAGTTCATCAATTTACTAAACATATAGTATGCTCCTTTGCCCTAAGGCAGAAGTTGTTATTTTTTCTGGTTTCTAGATTCATGGTTTAAGCTGTATAAATTCATGACAGTCAATTACCCATAGTTAAGGTGTGAGTTAAAAATTACTTTGAATAATTAACCATAAATCGCGAGGATAATATGAGTTTCCCCGCTTGTCAAGCTTTCACTGTATGGAATCGACGATTATAAAGTCTCAAATTAACCTAATTTATATAAAATATTATTCAGTTTAAATCTGTGACTTTTGTCATCTTTTTCTATAGGAAGTTTTCGTCGGGAGTTTATTGGGGAAGAGTTTTAAAGTTTATCAGTTGACTTCTGGAACGACCGGCCTCGTTTATGGCTTGGAGGGCTACAAGATACTGGGTATCAGGATAGAGATCTTCTATCTGATAAGTAATTTCCTGAGGTGAAAATATTCTTTCGGGTGGACTGCTGATAGACCAGTAGTTCCCTCCATCAGACAAGGGCTGCCAGACAAAATAAACAGCAGGATAATCTGCCCCCCCATCATCTACAAAGCCCGCAAGAAAATTTGCCGAGGTAGAACTTATGTTAGTTAGGCGGGGACACATTACAGAGGGAGAAAATATTTTTTTATCTGGAAGAGGCATCTGCCCTTCCGCCCAGGAAGCGTAAGGAGAATAAAAAGAATAATTTACGGATTCTTCTATTATTCTATAGAGGTTGGGATCCTTAAAATATATGCCGGCGTCACGACCTGACTGGTCAAATGTAAATCTGTCCCAGTTCATACTGCTAACTATGCCGTGCAGAGAGTCAGTGAGAAATATCTTTGAGTGAGAGGCTCCTGCCCCTTCAATAGGCGGAGCGGGGGCTAAATCTATTATCTTTATATAGGTATTATCCAAAGAGGCCAGATGATCTATCCGCTCCTTGTCTATTCCCTTGTAGCTGTCCTTGTCTATTAGAAAGGTTAAGACCACTCCCCTCTCGGCAGCGGCTATAAGTCGCTTGTGTATTTGCTCATATAAATCATCGTAAAAGGGCTTATAATGATAGAGAGAAATAGTGATTTTATCCTTTGCAGAATCAATTAGTTTTATCTGTTCATCGGATATCAAACCAAACTCTTCTGGGACATATCTTCCCCGGGCCAGGGGCTTAACCCTGTCGCTCTCCCAGTATTCTCCCCGACTTGTTATATCGCCGCCCGAAGAAGCCCAAAGAGATTCAAAGAGATAGGTAAAGGCAGAAGCAAGACGGGAGTCCTCTGAATTCAAATTGAATTCATAATTTTGATGAAGGGCAGTCCAAGACCAGTTTGCAGCTCCGACTGTGACTTTTTTATCATCAACTACCATATACTTTGAATGGGCGGCAGGCTCTACAATTTTTACAAGAATATTTTCTTTCCCAAAATATTCGGTGGATACATGATCTTCAAATCCGTGGTTTACCCCAAGGGCTATTCTGATTTTAACTCCCCGGTCTGAAGCGGACTGAAGGGCATCGTGCAGGACCCGCATAGAACCCCTCTCCGCCTGCCAAAAATTCCACATTTCTATATCAATGGTTTTCTTGGCATCATTAATCCAGGTAAGTAAAGTGTGATAAATGTTTTCTACTTCTTGATGTCGAAGATCGGTCGCATGGGTCTCGGCAGGCCGTAAGTCTATGGTCTGGGAGTCTGCGCTTACTGCCAGTAAAAAAACTATTAAAAAAAAGGAAACAAGAGTGAGAACTCTACTAGTGAAAAATCTCTTTTTTATATAAAGCTGGCTTGATTTATTTAGTTTATCGTCCTGCATTTTTTAATGGGGTTTTTTCAAAGAAAATATCAAAGGACAAAGTAAACAGCAAAGAGAAAGTAAACCCCGATACCCACTACATCTATTATGGTAGTAATAACCGGTCCGGTGGCGACAGCCGGGTCAATTTTGAATTTATGCAGTATTACCGGCAGAAAAACCCCGAAAACAGTCGCCATAGCTAAGACCGCAGTAATTCCAAGACCGCTAGCCTGGCCTATCTCGATGGAATAGATAAAACTGGCAAAGATTCCAATAAGTAGGCCGAATATTACACTAATCAAAAGACCCGCTGTAAGCTCACCAGCTACAACATGTCTCCAGTCTATTTCACCTCGGCTAACGGCAATCCTACGAACAACAACCGTAGAAGTCTGGACACCAACATTTCCCCCCATATCTAAAATCAAGGGAATAAAAACGGCGATGGCTGCAACCTGGGCCAAGGCATCCTCAAATACACCTATTATTCCTGCGGCGGCAATTCCTCCGAAGAAACATATCATCAGCCAGGGAGCCCTTTTCATTACAGAACGATAAACCGAACCAGTTTCAAAATCGATGACCTCAGTACCAGCCCGGTAGGCTATATCCTCCCCGACTTCCTCATTCATCACATCAATAATATCATCTATGGTGATTACTCCCACAAGAGTATCATCATCTGTTACTACAGGCGCCGAGAGAAGATCGTAATGAGCAAATAGTTCTGCAACCAATTCTTGATCCTGCTTAATATTGACCTTGATTCCGGCTACTGGGCGAGTGATGTCCTTTATTGCAGAATCAGGGGCAGTGGCAAGTAGACGCTGTAGCGAAATTCCAGTTAAGAGACGACCCTCATCATCAGTCACATATACAGCATAAATTTTTCTTACCTTCTCTCCCTTAACCGTTTCTTGAATCGTTTCTAGCGCCTCACGGGCAGTCATATTTGGAGAAAGTGCAACGAACTCTGTCGTCATAATTCCCCCAGCGGTAGTCTCTTCGTATTCAAGAAGGTCACGGACATCTCGTGCCTCCTCCCTCTTCATCAAAAGAAGTAGGTTGTCCGCCTCTTCTGCACCAAGAAAGGAGAACATATCCGCCCGCTCATCGGGGGCCATCCTATTTAGTAGAGATGATAAGAGACTGGTATTAAGTAAAGAAAGTAGTTCTTTCTGATAATAAGGTGAAAGACGCTCAAAGACCTCTGTGCTTGATGACAGAGGAAGAAGCTCAATCAGGCGGAAGCGCTCTTCCAAGGTGAATTTTCCCCATTTCTGTGAATAGTCTACTGGGAAATACCTAGAAAGAATAAGTGAAGAATCAGGTTTTCCAGAGGCGATAGTTTTCTTAATGGTTTTAAGGGGAAAGCGTTTTTTGCTCATAAAACAAACCTAGTGGCAAGTAGGAAATACATAACAAGTCCGACCACGTCAATAATAGTGGTAAGGATGGGGCCGGTCGCAACCGCCGGATCTACCCCTACCCGCCTGAAGCCCAGCGGAAGAAGAATTCCGGCAAAAGCTGAAAAAACCATGACACTTCCTATCCCAAGTCCAGTGACTAGCCAGAGAGAGGACAGGCCCTCCATTGAGCCATATCTAGCAAATGACAAAAAACCCAAAAGTAAGGCATAAATAAGAGATAAGATTATCCCTATTGCAAATTCTCTGGTAAAGACTTTGAAAAGGCGGGATTTATCTATTTCCCTTCTTAAAGATAGGCCCCTAACAATTACAGTGGAGGACTGGACTCCCATATTTCCTCCCATATCCATTATGACCGGTATAAAAACAACAAGGAGAGCAACCTGCTGAAGGGCAGATTCGTAGGCCTCAATAATCCCTCCGGCAGCCACTCCCCCCAAACAGGCCAGCATAAGCCAAGGTAGACGGGATTTCAGGGTAGCCCCCAGATCCTTCCTGTGAAAGTCCTGAGAATCAACCCCAGCCATGATGGCTATATCCTCCTCGGCCTCATAACGAATAACGTCAACGATATCGTCAATAGTAATTACGCCAAGCATATGGTCTTCTGGATCTACCACCGCAGCCGATAAGAGATCATAGTGGGCAAAGAGTGCTGAAACTTCCTCAATGTCGGTACCGGCAAGGATTTTTGTGTTATCCACTGGAAGTGCTATATCCTTCATAAGATCGCCTGGCTCGCTACCGATAAGACCCATGAGGGATATCCCACCCATAACCTTTCTTTCCTCATCGGTAACATATACGGTATGAACATTGCGGTAGCGGCCTTCTTTCATTCTACCCTGAAGATTCAATAAGGCCTCTCGGGCAGTTAGGTCTCCCCCTACCGCAGTAAATTCGGTGGTCATTATTCCGCCGGCCGTGTCTGGTGCGTGAATTAGTAACTTCTTTGCATCTTTTGCCGCCTCGGGTCCCATGGCGGTAAATATATCTTTCAAGCGGCCTGATGATTCTCTTTTGAGTAGACCTGCCCGCTCGTCCGGCTCCATAATGTTTAGAATTTTCGCTAAATCTGCAGAAGAAAGTTCGGAAGTTATAGAATCCTGAAAATCCTCTTGGAGTCGGCCTAGAAGGGAAGCCCGGCGAGGGCCAGTAAGAAGTGAGAAAAAATACTGGCGGTCTTCATTTGAAAAACTCTCCCAAGAGTAGGCAAGGTCCACCACCTCCATAGCATTTAATATGATGGCAAGCTCCCTCTGGTCTCTCTTGGCCAGATAGTATTTTAAGTCTTGTTCTATAAGCTTGTTGATAAACATGGTTTTTCTCTAACTCTTAAATGGGTATTTTTCGGCGGAGATAGAAGTACTGTATTAAGTATTAAAAAAATTCCTGGCTCTGTCAACCAAATATTATATTCGCTAACCTTACCAGATGATTAATTATTTAGAGGAGACTTTTAAAGTAATCGATGGTCTTTTCAAGCCCTTCTTCAAGAGGGGTTACAGGACTCCAATCAAGAAGTTCTCTAGCAAGAGAGATATCGGGTCTCCTGATTTTGGGGTCGTTTTCTGGCAGGTCTTTGTAAATAAGTTTGCTTTTACTTGCAGTCATAGAGATGATTTTATTGGCAAGTTCGGTAATAGTCATCTCATCGGGATTCCCTATATTTACCGGGTAATTGTAGTCAGAGAGCATAAGGCGGTATATGCCTTCCACAGTATCCTTTACATAACAAAAACTTCTGGTCTGACTTCCGTCGCCGAAAATAGTCAAATCTTCACCCCTTAAGGCCTGGTTTACAAATGCCGGAATGGCTCTTCCATCTGAAGGTCTCATCCGGGACCCATAAGAATTAAAAATTCTAACTATTCTGCTGTCCATCCCATGAGTCCGATGGTAAGCCATGACAAGGGCCTCGCCAAAGCGTTTGGCTTCATCGTAAACTCCTCGGGTGCTAACTGCATCCACATGACCAAAGTAGGTTTCTTTCTGGGGATGTTCCTGGGGATCGCCGTAAACTTCGCTGGAAGAGGCAAGAAGATAGCTGGCCTTCTTTGCATGGGCAAGACCCAAGGTGTTATAGGTGCCAAGAGAGCCAACTTTAAGTGTCTCAATCGGGAGTTGTAGATAATCTATAGGAGAGGCCGGACAGGCAAAATGAAGGACCCAATCCACTTCTCCCTCAACATGCAGATAGGATGTAACATCAATATTTATTAGGGAAAAATCTGGACGGTCTTTAAGGTGCTCAAGGTTTTTGAGGTTGCCAGTAATCAAGTTATCCATGGCTACTACCTCATGACCCTCAGCCAGGAGCCGGTCTACAAGATGGGAGGCTAAAAACCCCGCAGCTCCTGTGACAACTATCCTCATATTCCTATACCGTAGTAAGTAATACCTTTCTTTTTCATATCCTCTGGATCAAAAATATTACGCCCATCAACTATTGTGGGAGGCTGGGCAAGAAGACCCTTTATTTCATCAAGATCCATATTCTTATACTCATCCCATTCCGTCAAGATAAGTAGCAGGTCCGCTCCTTCCGCGGTGGCGGCTGGTCCCTTAAAATATTGTACCTTACCGGGAAGAATTTTTCTGGCATTTTCTTCCGCAGCAGGATCGCAGGCCCTGATTTTTGCACCTTCTTCTACCATGCTTCTTATAATATCTATTGAAGGAGCATTTCTCATGTCGTCTGTATCTGGTTTGAAGGCCAAACCTAATACGGCGACTGTCTTTCCTCTCAAGTTCCAGAGAGCATTTCTTACTTTCTCAACCACCAAGCCTCTTTGGTAGTCGTTGATAGACTGAACCTCTTTGAGCAGGCGAAAATCATAACCTAATTTCTCAGATATTTTTATGAAAGCGGAAAGGTCCTTGGGAAAACAACTTCCCCCAAAACCGGCTCCCGCTTGGAGAAACTTGTGGCCAATTCTGGAGTCTAGCCCCATGCCTCTGGCTACCTCGCGGATATCTGCACCAGTTTTCTCACAAATTACCGCTACAGCATTGATATAGGATATTTTAAGGGCCAGAAAAGAGTTGGAAGCATGTTTTATCAGCTCGGAACTCTCAATGTTGGTTATCAGTATTTCAGTCCGTTCGCTTATGGGCTGGTAGAGTTCAAGCATTTTATGGCGGGCCTTCTCACTCTCTACACCAATTACAACTCGGTCGGGATAGAGAAAATCATCTATAGCCTTACCCTCTCTTAAGAATTCGGGGTTGGAGGCCACATCGTAGTCGTCGCCTGGTGGAGAATATCTTTTAATTGTCTTCTTAATCCAATGACCGGTTTCCACTGGAACTGTGCTCTTAGATACAATAATTCTGTACTCGGTTAGGTTAATTGCTATCTCATGCGAGACTGCCTCAACATAACAAAGGTCGGCGGATCCGTCAGGAAGAGGCGGAGTATTAACTGCCACGAAAATCACCTCACACTTTTCTACTCCTTCCTTTATACTGGTGGAAAAACTCAAACGACCAGCATCTACATTTTTCTTTACCAATTCTTTAAGGCCGGGTTCATAAATAGGAATCCCCCCTTGCTTAAGTGTATTTATCTTGTCGACATTGTTGTCTATACATATTACCTCATGGCCTATTTCGGCAAAACAGGCCCCTGAGACTAGACCCACATATCCCGTTCCTATTACTGCTACTTTCATATTGTCTGCCTTTCCTTTAGTCTTTTACGAGAATTCCTTTTCATAGTCTGCACTTACGGTAATGGATATACCACCCCGAGGAGTAAAAAATCCTTCAACATAGGCTTGATGCGGACTCAAAATCTCTACAATATCATCCAATACTCTGTTTACAATTCTCTCCGCAAAACCCTGATGGTTTCTATAGGAGAACAAATAAAGTTTTAAAGATTTACTCTCAAGGCATTTTTCATCTGGAATATAGGAAATTTTGATATTAGCAAAATCTGGCTGTGAGGTCACCGGGCACAAAGAGGTAAACTCATCGGTCTCAAATTCTATGGTGTAATCTCGACCCGGGGAGGGATTATCAAAGCATTCAAGTATTTCTACAGAAGGTCTGTCTGGATAAATAGTCTCTCCGCTTCCTAAATGTGTAAGTTTTTTGTTTTTATTCATAAGTCCTCCAAACCCGCTTCTTCAAAACCTTTTTTTCTTAAAATGCAACTGGCACACTTTCCACAGGCACTGCCGTCCTCTAAGGGGGAGTAGCAGGAACTTGTAAGTTTGAAATCCAAACCCAAACGATGACCTTCTTTTACTATCTTGGCTTTACTCATATTAAGAATAGGAGCCTCTATACTTACCTGAGTCTCCTTCTTTGTCCCTAGCATACCCGTCTTTTGAAAACTATTCAAAAAATCAGCTCGGCAATCAGGATAACCAGAGTAGTCCTTAACATTGGCCCCTATGAATATAGCTTGGCCACCAAGAACTTCAGCCCAGGATAGAGCTAAAGAAAGAAAAATAAGATTTCTCGCTGGAACATAAGTGATAGGTACCCCATCAATCTCTTCTGAAGGAACATCAATACCCATATCGGTCAGGGCCGATCCTCCGATTTTATCAAGCTCTACTTTCATAAGAATATGCTGAGCATCCATAGATTGGGCAAGTAGGGAAGCGGCCTTTAATTCAGCCCGGCTCCGCTGACCGTAATCCACCGTAAGAGCATAAATTTCATAGCCCTGTTCTTTGGCAATAACGGCGGTGACAGCAGAATCCAGTCCTCCGCTCAGAAGGACGACCGCTTTTTTATCAATATTCTTTCCTTGCGACATATTTAAGTATCCTTTTGATAGAAGATTATAATACTAAATTTTATCTAGAGAATACAAAGAAAATCACTTCATACCATAACGGCGATGCAGATTTCCCTGAATTCTGCCTGTGGGAAAATCCTTCATTATAAGTTCGGCCAATCGCTTAAAACTTATTTTTTCTTCGATTGGTGAGAAAAGAATTTCACCTTTAGGCCGGCCGTAGTCTTTAAGTATTGACAAGGCCCATCTAAAATCTTCAACATCTGCGATGACAAATTTCAGTTCCCCTAATTCGTCCAAGCGGCTAATGTTTTTGAAATCCATGCTCCCACTCTCACCCGAAGAAGGAGGTTTGATATCAAGTATAACCCTAACGCCTGCTGGGACCTGGCTGATATCCATTGAGCCGTTGGTCTCTAGAAGTAATTCATAGCCCTCTGAAAGAATTTTCTCCATTAAAGGATATGCTTTTTCCTGAATAAGAGGCTCTCCGCCAGTTAAAGCCACTAAGGGAGCTCCAGATTCTTCAACCTCTTTTAAAAGATTTTCTATAGAGCGAAGCTCACCTTCTAAAAATGAATGCCGGGTATCGCACCAGGAACATTTGAGGTTACAGCCGGATAAACGGATAAAAAAAGCAGGCAGGCCTACAAAGGAGGTCTCTCCCTGGATGGAGAAAAAACTCTCGCAGACTTTTAACATCAGTCTCCTGTGTAGGAGGCCGAGTATTTATCTGACTCAAAGACAGTCACTTCATAAACAGGGACGCCCGTTTCTTTCACCTGGTCAAATATATATTTTGCGATATTCTCCGAGGTAGGATTCACCTCTCTGAAATATTCCAGACGGTTGATATCCTGGTGGTCGAGTTTATCAAGCACTCCATTGAGTTTCTTTTTCAGAACTCTGAAATCCATACACATCCCGCTTGGGGGAAGTTCTGCAAAGGAAGCGGTGAGAATAACCTTGAAATTATGTCCGTGGAGATTCTCGCAATCACCGCCATATTCACGGATTCTGTGAGCTGCTGCAAATTCTGATTCTACACTTATCTTAAACATGCATAAAGAATAGCAAATAAGAGGATAAATTCAAGAAGGGAAAATGTTTTTTATTCTGGGGAGGATCTTTTTTTCAGTGCTGCGATAAAAACTTTTACAATTTCTGGATCAAACTGTTTCCCACTCTCTTTCTTGATTTCTTCAATAGCCTCCTTGGAGGTTAGGGACCTACGATAAGGACGGTTTCCCCTCAGAGCGGCATAGGTATCTGCAAGTGTGAGAATTCTTGAAAGAAGGGGTATTTCCTCTCCTATGAGATTGTTGGGATATCCGCTCCCGTC
>JAAZFS010000002.1 GCA_012511615.1 Elusimicrobiota bacterium
AATCAATAGCGAAATTTGAAGAAAACCTCAAGGACAACCTGTATAAAATCTGGAACCGCATGTCTTCTGGGAGCTACTTTCCGCCGCCGGTAAAAGTGGTGGAAATACCCAAGAAAAATGGCGGAGTAAGAAGGTTGGGAGTGCCTACTGTAGCCGACAGGATAGCACAAATGACAGTAAAGATGTACTTTGAGCCACTTGTGGAGCCGTACTTCCATCAAGACTCATATGGGTACAGACCCAACAAATCAGCAATAGATGCTGTAGCTATTACAAGGCAAAGGTGCTGGAGATATGATTGGGTTCTTGAGTTTGATATTAAAGGGCTGTTTGATAACATTGACCATGAACTGCTAATGAAAGCTGTATACAAACACACAGATTGCAAATGGATAATCCTGTATGTTAAAAGGTGGTTAAAAGCACCGTTTCAGACCAAGGAGGGAAAGGTAATAGAACGGACAGCGGGAACACCTCAGGGTGGAGTCATTAGTCCAGTTCTCTCCAATTTATTCCTCCACTATGTGTTTGACAAATGGATGGAGCAAAACTACCCAAGCAACCCTTGGGCACGCTATGCTGATGATGGAATTGCGCACTGCAAGATATTAGAAGAAGCAGAAAGCCTGTTGGAAAAACTAAAAACAAGATTTGAAGAATGCAAGCTGCAACTGCATCCGGATAAAACAAGAATCGTATACTGCAAAGATGATAATCGAAGAGGTAACTATAAAGAAATAAAATTTGACTTTCTAGGATACACTTTTCGACCTAGGCGCTCGAAGAATAGGTTAGGGAAGTACTTTATCAATTTCACTCCGGCAGTTAGTAATAAAGCGATGAAAGCCATGAGGAAGAAAATCCATGACTGGCGTATGCATTTAAAGCCGGGTAAGGAACTGATAGATTTGTCAAACATGTTCAACCCTGTAGTCAGGGGATGGATAAACTACTACGGACGCTTCTACAAATCAGGCCTATATCCAGTTATGCGACATATGAACAAAGCTCTGGTACACTGGGCGAGACGGAAATACAAGAAATTGAATAGACACCGCAACAGAGCTGAAAACTGGCTGGGTAAAATTGCAAAGAGAGAACCAAAACTGTTTGCCCACTGGCAGATGGGAATTCTGCCTACGGCTGAATAATGGGAGCCGGATGAGCTGAGAGGTTCACGTCCGGTTCTGAGAGAGCCTGAGGGTGAGATTCCCTCGGGCTACTTACCTGATTCTTTTTGCAAAGACGAAAAGGTCAGCGCAAAGAATAATGGAAAACACCTTATCGTACATTGAGAATCACTTACTACTCAAGGTGAACAGAACAAAAACAGAGGTTGCATACATTGGGAAAATTAAATTCCTAGGATATGGCTTCTATCCATCAAAGGATGGAATTAAATTCAGAGTACATACCAAAAGTATAGGCAAAATGAAAGCTAGGGTAAAAGAGATTACTTCAAGAAATAACGGTCTCGGATACGAAAAGCTGAAACTTAAGCGCAAACAATTCATAACAGGGTGGGTGAACTATTTCAAACTCGCTGATATGAAGAAACTAACTAAGGCCATCGACCAATGGTTAAGG
>JAAZFS010000232.1 GCA_012511615.1 Elusimicrobiota bacterium
GCTTCAGCATTTGAACTTCTCCATCAGCTGAACCAAGTGTCTCAGTTATTTCATTATCGGACGCATCAAGCACACTGTAAATATAGGGCATAAAATCCAATTCTACACTAATACTGAGACTAGTAGAAGCATTCCCAGTACCGTTGTAATAGAAAGCTATGCCACCACTTTTACCATCTGTAGTGGTAATCTCTGTCTCAACTTCAAGGACAAGCCGGTCTCCGCGAAAGACAGTAAGATCTTCATCCATCCCATCACTTGAACCGCGCACGCTCCATACATTGCCATTCCAATAAGTTACTGATTCCTTAGTACCGGATCCAGTCGTTACAACACTTGGATTCTGGTTCGCTATTATCCATTCGGGATCGCGAGGTGTCAGTGAAAGATAGTGTGAATTCGGCCATTGCCTCCGCCAGAGATATACAAATGCATTACGTTTATGCGCTGGTCTTGATTGTGAGAACTGAGAATCTTCTCCCTGAATTCCAGTACGTGCCTTAAAAGTCCAACTCCAGTCAGGAAAAATTGTCTGACCGCCAGCAAGTGGAGGCGATACAAACACACCAAGACTATGATAACCGACATCGGTCGACATAAATTGAAACTCAATGCTCTCTTGATCAGAGCCTTCAATCGCATCCATAGCTCTTGCTAATCCAGAGTCGGCACGACTCTTATAAACTAACCTAGCCTTAGGTGTATTGGGGTGGGGTCCCTCTTCAAATGGATATTCAACACCATCAAACCGAAGGAAAAGTTCGTTCGTACTTTCGGAATACGCTTTTTGAGTAAAAAGTAGCAGAAAGGAAAATATTATTAATAATCTTCTAAAGATTTTCATAATGCTATATCCACATATCTTTTTATGGAAAATAAAATTACACCGTAAAAGGATATAAACAAAGCAGACATCGCTGGAATTAATCTTTTATTAAACTTTAAAACAGCAAAGACGCCCAATAATCCTAAAAGCCCAGCCGGCACATACATAGGTGTAATATATGAAAAAAATGGAACCACCATAAATGAGACAAAAACCATAAGCGCCACAGGTTTACGACCGATCTTATCAACATATCTAAGTGAACAAGCAAGAAAAAATGCGAAAAATCCGGCGCGCCATAAGGGGGCGGGAAGAAGATGTACGGCTTCTCTATCTGCCAGTAAACCAAATCCCGTAAAAAAAGCGAACATTGAAGTTAGACTAAGTAAAACATCAGAAATTACAGGAAATTTAATTATTTTTAGGGGTGGTAGCATAACTAGATAAAAAACCAGAAGAAAAACTAGCATATAAAGAAAACACCAATAGGATATATTAAAGGCAGAATATAATGCGAGAAAAAGAAAGCCAGCACTAATGACCAGCTGTTCCTTTTTAGAGGCCCATATAACGGATTTATGATACTGGCCCTCAATTACACCACTAATTACCCTAGTGTGCTGAAAGAGAAAAAACACTGCTAAAGGTAGCAAAACCGCCGCATAGTAATCAAGCGGATTGTGAAAAGCAAAAGAAAGAACATTTTTCATTCTCCAGGATCCAAAAATAATGCCAGCAAGAGTAAGCCCTGCGTAATTGAGCCCTCTTGACCAGTCCAAGCCTTTTATGAAATCCCTGAAATTTTTTCCAGCATATATTTTAAACCAAAGAAATAGAAAAAAGACTATACCAAACATCAGGGAAAATCCTGCCTTCTGGTCGCTAGTATAAATAAGGCTCGGAGTAAGAATAATCTTATCAATTAAGGGAGAAGAAACCAAGTCTGCAGGCACCAGTCTGTTAAACACCGGAAATAGCCTATAAATGGGATCAAGCATTACTACTGGCCAAAATCCTAGCAATCCCAAAAAACCAACCATATGAGTCAGCCAGACCAAAACAGTTTTCAGGTGGCTCTTAGTTTTGGTCCAGACATATGAAGCAGAAAAAAGACAGAGAAGAAATATTTCCACCCTGTGTCCAGGAGAAAAACGCCCACCTGTAAGCTCACGAGCAAAAGGATTAAATGCATTAATAATCGCTGGAATAATACCACTAACATCCGTGCCGTACTGAAGAAC
>JAAZFS010000233.1 GCA_012511615.1 Elusimicrobiota bacterium
GTCCATACATATCCTTTTTCCGTAAGAATCATCGGTATTTATAATTGGGCGCCTTGCATTTTCCCCCATAAGGCTGAATAATTTTAGTTTTGCTGCATAATAAATATCCATTTCCTTATGAAAATCGAGATGATCTCTTGTAAGATTTGTGAAAACTGCTCCGCTAAATGGTATTTCTGATACTCTCTTGAGCTCAAGTGAGTGTGAGGACACTTCCATCACAACATCTTTTACTCCCGCAGAAAACATCTCAGCAAGTAAAGGATGAAGTTCATAAGGACGGGGTGTAGTCATATCAAAATCCCCTCGAATCCCTGGATAACGATAGCCAGAAGTTCCAATAATTCCAGCGGGACTTTTAGTAGAAATAATTTCGTAAATCAAACTTGAAACGGTAGTCTTCCCATTGGTTCCCGTTACTCCAGTTATGTTCATTTTATCCGCCGGACGCTTACTAAGAGCCGCTGACCACTTAGATAATCCCAAATAGGCATCCTCAAATAAAATAAGAGGGTAACTATCTGTTTCTCTATCAGAAGCTACAGCAATGGCCCCGCGGCTAAGTGCTTCTTTAGCAAATTCAATACCATGCCTCTTCTCTCCAGGAAGGGCAAAAAATATATCTCCGGAAGTGACAGTTTTTGAGTCTGAACTCAATCCAGCTACTTCCATATCTTCTGAGACTGACAATTTTAAAGGCTGATATGCTTTTATTAAATCTTTTATTTTCATTTTATTTTCTCGAAGCCATTACTGGCATTTTCTCATCCGGCAAAATATTAAGATAATTTACCGCACCCTCTGCTATCCTTGAAAAGACAGGGGCTGCCACATGCCCCCCCCAATAAAGGCTTTCATCCGGTTCATCAAAAACTACTAGGATTGTTAATTCAGGATCATCCGCGGGTATAAATCCCCCAAAAAGAGCCACATAGCGATCTTTTGCATAGGTCAGTGTTTCGGGATTAAATTTCTGGGCGGTACCGGTTTTCCCTGCTGCTCTATAGCCTTTAACTTCAGCCTGATCACCAGTACCCCGACTCACTACTTCTGCCAGTATACCTCTAAGAATTCTGGCATTCTCTTCACTTATCACCCTCCTGACTTTCAGAGGATTAACTTCCTGCTCTCGGCCGTCTTTGATAGTTTTCAAAACTATCTGTGGTTCATACAGGATGCCACCGCTGGCCAGAGTGGAAAATGCACCAACCAGTTGCAGAGCAGTAACCCCTACTTCCTGCCCAAAAGATATCCTTGAAAGACTTGTTCCACTCCAAGAGTCCGGTTTTTTGAGTATCCCCCGCGCCTCACCTGGTAGACGAATCCCTGAAAAATTTCCGAAACCAAAATCCCTGGAATACTTGTACATCAGGTTCCTGCCAAGCATTGCTCCGATTTTTGCGGTGCCTATATTAGAAGAGTGGACCAATATATCCCCAAAATTCAGGTCTCCATAAGAATGGAAATCCCTTATCGGAAAACCACCCACCTCATACTCTCCATTTTCACAGAAAAAGATATCTTCAGGAGAACATATCCCTTCCTCAAGTGCGGCAGCAGCCATAACAATTTTATAAGTAGAGCCAGGTTCAAAAATATTTGAGATAGAGAGGTTCTTCATTTTTTCGACAGACGGAACGCCCGCATTATTATCATATCCAGGGCAAAAAGCCATGGCCAGTATTTCACCGGTTGAAGGTTTCTGAATAAGTGCAAGGGCCCAATTTGGCTTAAAGCGCTCAAAACCTTTCCTTAGTTCACGTTCGGCAATATGCTGAAGATTAGTATCACTTGTCAGATATATATCAGTGGGAAGACTGGTTTCTTCTCTTGAAGAGGCCGAATAAATCACCCTGCCCTTTGCATCCCTTATCCGCCTTTCTTCACCATAAGACCCCCTAAGATAGTGTTCATAATTAAATTCAATCCCAGATAGGCCCTGATTATCCATGCCTACACAACCTATGATATGCGAAGCAATCGGGCTCTGAGGATAAAACCTGTGGTTCTCTCTATTTATGACAAGCCCGGAGTTTCCCAAAGAGAGAAGAGGACAAACTTCTGACGGTGAGGCATGCCTTTTAATCCAAAAAAAGCGATTTGAATTAATTTGTTTCCTAAAAAGAGATGGAGATATACCAAGCGAATTTGAGACTAATGAGACAAAATTTTCCGGATCCTCAAGCCTTACAGGAGAATACCCTACAGAGTATGTGTGCCTGTTTAAGGCAAGAGGTATTCCATTTCGATCATAAATATTTCCACGAGGGGGAGATACCTTGTCTACCTGAACAAAGTAACTGCGTTCAGCCATGTTGCTAAACTTATCAAAACCGATTATCTGAATATGAAAAAGTCTGTAACTCAGTCCAAGATATGCTAAAAGTAAAAGACCACCTGATACCAAAATCCTTAACTTACGCATTATTTGGCCTCAAGCCGTGGAGGCGAAAGAAATTCGCTAAGGTAAGCTAGGAGCTTAAAGGAGCTTTTTTCTTTGGAATCATCCAGCTTCACAGGGAGAACAAGAATATCCGTATCAGAATATCCAGGTGTTTTCATTCCAAGCTGGTTCTGCGCAAAAGATGACACTACATTAACTGAAAGCCTGGAATGTGCATTTCTAATCAATTCTTGACGTAAGACCTCTTCATTTACCAACTCATCTTTAAGGCTGCTTACTCTGTAGCCCATCTGAAAAACCAGTATTTGTTGCCTGGTAATAAAAGCCATAATTAGAAAAACTGTTACCGAGAAAAGACTGAACAATTTTATTTTCATTCCAGAAATGCCTTTCTTATTTCACAGCCCCTCAGGCGGGCACTGCGAGCAGATGGATTTGAAGAAATTTCTTCAGAAGAAGGAGAAGAACCCGAACCTTTCCAAACACTAACAAGAGGTGTTTTCTCTGATTCATTACATATACAGACCGGAAAATCCGTTGGACAAGTGCATCTTCTTTCATATTCTCTAAATTTTTTCTTAACTATTCTGTCTTCTGTAGAGTGATAGGTAATAACCCCAAAACGCCCTCCCTCAACTAATAAGTGAAGACCTGCATTAAGCCCTTTCTCAAGCTCTTCAAGCTCCCTGTTTATAAAAATCCTTATAGCCTGGAAAGTTTTCGTCGCTGGATTTTTGGAGGTCTTTGTTCTTTTAGCGCTGGATACTATTTTTGCCAACCGTAGACCTGTAATAGGAGATGATTCCTCTTCAAGACTTTTTTTTATCCTCTTAGCTATCCTTCTTGCATCCCGTTCTTCTCCGAACTCCCTAATAACACCTGCAATTTCATCTTCTGGAGCCTCAGCAAGCCATCTGTGGGCGGGAACCCCAGCAGAAGAATCATAGCGCATATCAACGGGTTCATCCTTCATAAAACTAAAGCCTCTTCCAGCATCAAATATATGGCGAGTTGAAAACCCAAGATCAAGCAAAATTCCATCAAACCCCTTAAGTCCAGCACTTTTTAGAAAATCTTTCATACTCCCATAGCTACCCTGAAAAAGCTTAACCATTGAAGCATAGGATTTAAGTCTCTCTGAAGCCCGAGCCAAATTACTGGAATCTCTATCAATCCCTATCAGGGTCCCTCCGGGGATTATTTTCTCAACTATTGCCTCTGAATGCCCCCCTTCCCCTATAGTTCCGTCCAAAAAAGTCATTCCAGAGAAAGGCTTAAAGAATGAAAGAACTTCTTCAAGCATTACAGGGCGATGAAGATACTTCATCACCTCAGAAATCTATGCTAGTAATATTCTCTGCCATTTCCGAAAAATCCGAACTTCTTTCATTTATAAATTTATCCCAGTTTTCCGGAGACCATATTTCGATTCTGCTAAGTATCCCTACAAAGACACAATGCTTGCTAATCCCAGAAAACTCGCAAAGGTTTTCGGGAATAAGAATCCGGCCCTGAGAATCAGATGAAAGGTTTCGGGCGCGAGAGAGAAAGAGACGGAGAAAGTCACGGGCATCTTTTCTGGTAAGTGGGGCATTCTTTATCTTTTCTCTTATTTTTTCCCACTCATAGTCTGGAAAGAGAAAAAGAGAATCTTCAAATCCGGTCGTAATAATCCAATTGCCGGTGCTTCTGAAGCTTGAAGGTATAAATACCCTTCTTTTAGTATCTAATGTATGCCTATATTCGCCTATGAGCTGCTTATTCACCACTTTACCCCACATCTCACCACTACTGATTTTTAATATAAAAAAACCCCCTTGTCAAGCATAGGGGGTATTTATAGACTACAGAGGGTTCTATGAATCAAGCATCTGGATTTTCTCCCCCTTTTAAAGGGGCTTGATATGAGGCAATTTCAAGTGGAAGTTCAGGTATCTTATTCGATACTTCTTCTAAGGCCGCAGCAAGCCTGAGTATCTCCTCAGAAATCTTATTAAAATCATCACCGTTACGAAGGGTCAAATTAAGATCAAACTCACCTTCATTTATGCTGAAAAGGGCGTCATATATTCTATGAATAGGTCCTATAATTTTGTGTGAGAGAAAAATACCAGCGGCAGATACTGCCACTAGGAGTATTCCGGCACGAATAAAATAAATATCCCATCTAATCAGTTCGGAGAGCTCATCCGGAGAAAAAACCCGATAGATATCAAAATACAACATCGAAACGGTAAAGATGGTAATAAAGAGCATGGAAAGAATAATTACAGCAGTAAATTTCAATTGATAGCCTTTTCTTGTTATAAAATTTTTTCTTCTGTATTTTTCCATTTAACATTTAGGGCTGAAAAATTAAGGTGACGGCGCAGTAAGCCGGATTCTGTTTTAACGGTCATTTATCTTAGCAGCCTACCCAGACCTTCAAACGCTGCGAGCAGCAACTATGGTCCCTATTAGGCCTTGCTCCGGATGGGGTTTAGCCTTTTCACTCTTACTGGCAAAGCCAGCAGACCTGGTTTCTGTGCCACTTTCCCGTCCCGCCCTACGGAGTCCGGACTTTCCTCCCTGCAATTTGCAGAGCGACCGATCAGCGCCGCCGCCTTAATCTTCCAGATACAAGAATCTATTACAGCTATCGCAGGATATATATTTCTTCCCCTGCATCACTTCATTTAAAGTCTGAGGACGTAGTTTGATATGACAGCCACCGCAACTTCCGTCCTTTATAGCAATAATTGCCACCCCATGTCGGGCAGCCCGAATCTTTCTATATTCCTTTAGTAAGCCAGCATCTATATCTAAGAGCAATGGATCTATCTTTGCTTGAACCTCGGATAGATTTCCCTCTAGTTTCCCTATCTTCTCTCTGTATTTGTTCTGACAAGCTTCTATATCTTTTTTAACTACTTCCAGATTATTTTTCTTGGTTTCAAGGGAAAGTTCAGCATTTTCTAAATTTTCATATAGATGTAAAATTTCACTTTCAATACCATCAATTTTAAGAGCTATTGCGGCTATTTTTTCCTGCATGGCAGTGTAGGCTTCATTACTTTTAAGGGTGTTCAGCTGGCTACTGTTTTTAGTTAACTCTTCCTCAAAAGTTTTAAGGTCTACATCCTTCTCATTAAGCTTAAGATTGAGCCTCTTAATCTCTTCCTGAGCCTCTTTAATATTATTTTGATAATCCTGAGCCTTTAAATTCTCTTCTTCTATAAGTTCTGGAATTTCTTTAAGTTGCCGCTGGATATCATCTCTTATATTTTCAAGAGTCTGTATTTTTACGAGCTTTCGTAGTTCGTCTTTCATTCTTCCGCCTTTTCGCGTAATCTTTTACCGATTATGGTGGGCAATGCAGGACTTGAACCTGCGCCCTTTCGGATGTGAACCGAACGCTCTGGCCAGCTGAGCTAATTGCCCGCAAAAGTTTGTTGGTGGGCCCACAAGGACTTGAACCTTGGACGCCCTGATTATGAGTCAGGTGCTCTAACCGACTGAGCTATGGGCCCGCCTAATGTGATATAGTTTTATTTATTTTGGGTTTAAAAGTCAAGGTCAAAAGAAATATATCATTAAAAGACAAAAATAGCTTTAAGGGAGACTTCTAAAGTCTAATGGGAGACTCGCGACCATTAAAAGTGTATATATTGCTTAAACCTCTTTGATAACTCCTGTGAATCAATTCCTTCTTTTGCACTAAATAAAAAAGATTTATTCATCAATATATAAAAATTCCTTCAGCTGTTTACTTCTGCTGGGATGTTTTAACTTTTTAAGTGCTTTTGCCTCGATCTGTCTGACTCTCTCCCGAGTCACTCCAAACTCCTTACCAACCTCTTCCAGTGTCCTTGGATACCCTCCCTCAAGTCCAAATCGTAGCTTTATTATCTTTGCTTCCCTATCTTTCAGTGTATCAAGAACTTTATCAATTTCTTTTCGTCTTAGAGACTGCATTGTTGCACTGTCAGGAGTCGGTCCATCACTATCTTCAATAAAATCTTCCAAACGACTATCTTCATCGTCACCAATTGGAGTATCAAGAGATATGGGTTTCTGCCTTATCTCCATAATACGGCGAATTTTTTCAGGCTCAATATTAAGCTCTTCTGCATACTCTTCTATAGTGGGATTTCTACCATATTTTTGGCGCCATACCCGAGACACTTTGGATATTTTATTCATAATTTCCTTCATGTGGACGGGAATGCGGATAGTTCTAGCCTGATCGGCAATAGCCCGATTTATAGATTGCCTTATCCACCAGGTGGCATAAGTTGAAAATTTAAAACCTTTTTTGTATTCAAACTTATCAACAGCCTTCATCATACCTATCGAACCTTCCTGGATAAGGTCTAGAAGAGATAAGGTCGGATTTGTGCTCTTCTTAGCTATCGAAACTACTAACCTAAGATTTGCGCGAATCAGGGTCATTTTACCCTCGTTTATCTCTTTTTCATGTTCATGGACTTTTCTTATTGCATCCCTTGATACAGCGAGACTCATATTTAATTTACGGGTATGCCCAGCCATACGAAGAGTTAAGGTTCGGGTCTCCTCTCTTACTTTCTCCATCCTAAGTGGAGTGATTCCGCTCGTTCTTCTAAACTCCCGAATACTTATTTTCCCAGCTTTAAGCTTTGCATGAAGCTTGAGGAGTTCATCATACGGAACGAGAGCTATAGAGTGAAGCTGATCCATCTTTCTATCAAGACGGTAGATAGGATCGGCTGTATCCTTAAATACTTCCACAATATCCATTATTAGTATTTTTCTAATTTTGAGACGAAGAATGGCATCAACTTTTGCCTCTACCTCTTCTTCAATCTCTTTTAGAAGTTTTTCTTTCTGGGCCTGAGGAAGCTTGCCGGCGAGTTTCTCTTTCCTTCTTTCAATTTTTCTCTCCCGACGGTTAATCTCAACGTAAGATTCTTGTACTTTTCTCTTCATTTCCTCGAGAATTTGCGGAGTTTTCTTTCCTCTTTTCATAATATCGCGAGGAGAAATTTCGCCTGACTTCAGATCTTCCGCAATTTTTTTAAATTCGGATATACCCACAGGAGTTCCAAGAACAAGCCGAATCAGAGCACATTCATTTTCTTGTATATTCTTTGCCAGATACATTTCCTGAATTCTGGTGAGAAGAGGCTCTTTCCCCATCTCTGCCAGGTACATTTTGATTGAATCAGTAGAAATCATAGCTGGAGGAGGCACACTTTTAATTCCATCAGAATCACGGCTATCCTCAATCCTCTGCCTCTTCCTCTCATCGATTACATCTATTTTAACAGCATCAAGTTTATCAAAAAGCTTATCGACATCATCGGGCACAAGATCATCATCATCAAAATGTTTGTGGATTTCCTGATAGGTCAGGACACCGTTCTTCTTCCCTTTTGTTATTAATTTTTCTATGCCTTCCAAGAAATATCTCCTTATTTTAACACTATTTAACCGCTATTATAGTCCTGTTCTCACCTTAGTAGCCGTCCTAACCGACTGAATTCTTCATTAAGATTTTCAGGTACTGGTTTATTGAACTCAACCAACTCTTTTATCTCAAGAAGAAGTTCGTCATGCTTGATTTGTAATAAAAACTTCTCAACATCTTTTTTTAATTCTTTTAAATAACCAAACACTGAATCCGAAGCAATCTCCGAGAGCGTTATCTCTGCAAGTATTTTTTTATCTTCCTCAGTCGAATGGACAATCATCTGTTTAATATCACCTTTATATTTATTTATATATAAATCGAGAAGTCTGGCGTAATAATTATCTTCGATAAAATCAACTGCCCTAAGAACCTCCTTAATTTCAGAGGAATATTCTGGTTTATGAATCAAAACATGAAGCATCTCTCGCGCAAGTTTTTCCTTTCTAGAATCTCTCTTGGTGGATGTCTTTTCCTTTATGTAGGAGGACTGACCTCTTAAATGGCGGCGCATTTCCTGAAGAACAGCTGTCTCTGAAATTTTGAGGCGCTCGGCTACTAGTTTTACAGCCTCTGAATTTTTCACAGGATCATTAACTTTTCCAATTACTTCAACCATCTCTCTAACAATCTCAGACTTTGCCGAGAGCCTATCTCTCATATGTTTCTTTTGCTTGATGCTATTTTCAAGACTCCACTCTATGATAGGAATGGATTTTTCCAACAGCGTCGCAAATTTTTCTGGTGACTCTCTGATAATGTCCTCCGGATCAGTAGACTTAGGCAACAAACATACCCTTCCACGCATGTCTGAATCTAGCAAAGACTTAAGCCCTCTTTGGGTTGCAGCAACTCCGGCATCATCAGCATCAAAGGCAAGGATTACCTCATCTGCAAGCCGTTTAACTTTATAAACATGTTCACCCGTCAAGGCAGTACCTAAAACAGCCGATGCTTCTTCAAAACCAAATTGATGCGCAGCCACTACATCCATATAGCCTTCCAAGACCACAATTCTCTTTTTCTTCCTAATTGCATCGCGACCTGAATAAAACCCATAGAGAACTCTTTTTTTCTCAAAAACTTCCGTTTGCGAAGTATTAAGATATTTTGGAAGTTTCCCATCAGCTATTACGCGCCCCCCAAAGCCTATTGTCCTCCCTTGCCCATCGCGTATGGGAAAAACCAAACGTCCCCTAAATTTATCCTGTAGCCTTCCGTGATGGTTTTCATAAGCCAAATCCGCCGATTTGAGAATTGACCGATCAATTCCCTCCTTCAGGGCATTCTTTACAAGCAAGTTTGCTTCGGGTGCGTAACCAAGATTAAACTTCTCTATCATTTCCAGGCTCACACCCCTTGCTTTTAAGTAGTCTAAAGCACGCACACCAGAAGGCCGCATCAAACACTTACTGTAAAATGATGCTGCCCTTAAATTCAGCTCATAAAGCTGGGTGGATATTGCCCTTTTCCCATCGGATGCATCGGATACCTCTATCTCGACATTACTTCTTTCAGCTAGTCTTCTAAGTGCTCCGGGAAAATCCAAACCCTCCATCTGCATTATAAATGAGAAAACATCACCGCTCTGACCACATCCGAAGCAATGAAATATTTGCTTTTCAGGAGATATAACAAATGAGGGTGTCTTTTCTTGGTGAAAAGGGCAGAGAGCCTTATAATTTACACCTGCACGCCTCAACGGAATATACTCTTCTATAAGCGTGACTATGTCCGTATATCTACGGACTTTTTCTACATTATTCTCTCTGCTCATTCCTGCGAACTCTGAAAAACCCACCAAAACTTATGATCTTCATTTCAGGTTCCATATTTTCAATTTTATCCAATAAAAGATTAAGCCCGATATTATCCGACGATATGTGGCCAGCTATTACTACATTTAAATGTTCTTTTCGGGCCACCTCATAATGCTTGTCACTCATATGCATAGCTACTACAGTTGAAACCCCTGCAGCAGCAAGTCTACCAAGCAAAACAGGGTCATTCTCAGTTCCACCAGTCATATCAACAAAAATCCGACCACACTTATTAGATTTTTCTCCACTAAGAATCCAAGGAGGTTGACCATTTTTTGCAGATTCAAGATACTCCGGAACCTGAAGAAGTAAATCTAAAAGATCATTGAGTCGCCGTGGTGAGTTCTTTTTGATATACTTACCCAAGTAGTCAGTCACATGATTGTCTGCAGGAGTGTGAATACTGACTAGGGGTAGATTTAGAAGCCGGGCGGCATCACGAACCTGAAAATGATTTACGGGAGAAACCCTTCTTGCAACTTCATGCTTTCTTGAATTAGTTATACTATCCGCAACACTTGCCGCAATCCCAAACCCTTGGAGGATATCACTCTGCATATCCATAACCTCGTAAAAATTAGAATATGCTCGCCCCTCAGGGTGATGAGAAATTACAAGCGGTTTACTATCAGTATTTTCCGTAAGTTTCTTAACAAGGAGAAGGTCAGATGTATCAACATCAATACTTACCCAGACTTCTGAAGCATCATACCCAGGATTCCCCCATACAATTCTTGTATCGGCATAGGGACTTTCAAGCTGATGGGTATCATAAATCTCTTTTCTCTGGCCTTCTAATTTTGAATATTCTTTTCTTCTCTCTTCTAAAATTTTATTGATTTCAGATATGGGACGAGGATCTGTTTTTATACCCTCCTCCACTGCGAACTTCATTATGCGATCAATTTTCATATACAGAGAGCCTCCTTTCTATATTTTTACACATGCAAAATCATCATCATTCCAATAAAAACAGCAGTCAAAACTTATCTATGAGATATTCAAATTTTCCATCAATAATGGTTTCCATTTACAGCGTTTTAGAGTAGCTTGGTGTCGATAAGGGGCAAAGAAAAAACCTTAGCCTTAAGTTCAATTTCTAAACCTAGAAAATAAATATTATGCCAGGAACCCTAGAGAAATCTTTGGATTTTATGAGTTGGTTTTCCATTTCTACACCCTCCATCCTGCACTCGACCTGAACTGTTCCTACCAGAACAACAATCGTTGTGCCCAAATCACAATAGACCACATCAAAACAGCTATGTGTCCCATAGGCACCGTAACTATATATACTGCTTAGACATCCAAATGTTGCACTAGGTGCGGTATTGGAATTTTTTATGCATGATTGGCGGGGTCTTTACTTCCGAGATGCGCCTTGGACTCAACAATCCAACGTCTGGCCCTAGCAACCCCGAACTCTATTGCCAAATACCAGTTTACAAGCTCACGGACTCTTATTGTAAGATTCCAAGAGAAAGCTTATGAGCGAAAGTGCTAATTTATGGAAAATATTGTTTTATCCGCGGCGTTTGTTGGTCCTTACCCGCTTCTCTCTACTTATCTCCTTAAGTCGATCTTTGAGTTTTCTTCGCTTCTCTTTCGAGTTATTGATATTCTTTATCTCACTAGGCGGCACGTGAAAACGACGCTTTTTTAGTTCATTTTTCAGACCCGCTTTGTTGCACTCCCGCCTGAATCTTTTCAGCAAAGAGTTGACTGTCTCATGTTCTTTTTTTCTTACTATAGGCCCAGAAGCCATCAATCAATCACCATTCCTTTCTTCATATATCAATTCTACAACTACTATTATCCCGGAGGCCACTTCATTCTTCTGCCACCCAGAAGATGGAAATGAAGGTGCCCCACTGTCTGTCCTCCATCCTCATTACAATTCACTATAACCCTATAACCGCTTTCCGATATTCCCATATCTACCGCAAGTTGGCGTATTAAATCCATTGCCGGTCCCGTAACTGCTCCAACGGCATCATTCAACCCAGAGATATGTTTCTTAGGCATAACTAATAGATGAACTGGAGCCTGAGGATTTATATCCCTCATAGCGACATATTCATTATCTTCATATAAAAACTCAGAATCGCCAGCAGCGATCAGTTTACAAAATATGCAGTTTTTCTCTCTATCAGATGTAAACATGGAACTATTAATTAATCAATCTTTTTATTCTACGTAATATATCATTATATGCAAGAGGCGGTCAATCTCTTGTCCTCAACACCTCTTATTATCATATCATAAAAACCAGATTTTATCGCGCCGGGATAAATCACTGGAAGATAACCTCTGGTATAACCCCTTGAATTTCCTTCAATAAGGACCTCTTCAATCCCTCCAACTGCTTTTTCCATGTTACTCATCCTTGCTTTTTCGGAGAGATCTATCAAAATTCTGACTCTTTCTTTAATCTTTTTTTCCGGAAGGGCCCCAGGAAGAAGGGAGGCCTTTGTCCCCGGTCGCATTGAAAATCCGAAAGCATGTACTTTTACAGGAGAGATATAGTCGATTAGATTAAGAGTATCCTGAAAGGCATCTTCGCTTTCTCCAGGAAATCCCACAATTATATCTAATGAAAAAGCAGGTTTTTTAAATAATTTTTTGATTTCCTTAACTGTATATACAATATCGTCTGGGGTGTATCTTCGGCCCATACTACTTAGTACTCCCCTGTTACCACTCTGAGCCGTAATATGGAAGTGAGGGCAAAACCTCTTATCAGAGGCCAACAATTCAAGCAGCTCAGTTGTAAGACTGTCCGGAGATATTGAACTTATTCTCCAACGAAACCTGCCGCTTAGCTTTCCAATACCTTCTACAAGTTCACATAGTCTATCATATTCTGCAAAATTTGTCGCACATAGCACTACCTCTGGATGGGATGTTAAGAGCAACTCAAATTCTTCTAAAACCTTTGAAACGTCCCTCTTAAAAAAGGGTTTTTTTAAACTTCTGATGCTACAGTAAGTGCAACTAGCTTCGCAGCCCTGCTGAACTTTTAGAAAAGCTCTTGTATATCCATGAATTTCATTAACCAAAGATGAAGGATGATCGAGATATATAAAACTTTTAATCAAGAAACTTCTCGAAAGTTTTAAAGAATCATCAGTATGACGAGTCTGACATCCTACTGCAACAATATCTTTATCAGGATATTTTCTTTTTAGACGATTTATATAACGCGTAGAATTGGCTGATGCTCTTCCGGTTACAGCACAGGTATTTACGATAATCAGATTTGCATCATCAATTTGAGTTTTTCGATGCCCCATTCTCTCAAGATTAGAGGCAATTACATTTGATTCGTACTGATTCACCTTGCACCCAAAATCAGTTACAGCAAAATTAAAACTCAATATTCACCACAGAGAAAAAGGGCCGAAGCTGAAATACAGGCCGTCCCTACATCCATAACAAGTGGTCCCATGCTTCTTGATTTTAATCCTGCATCTATCCCCTCAAGAGCCTCTTTTTTGGTCAAGCCCCCTTCGGGTCCAATAAATACCGCCAGTGTATCCGTATAGTCCTCTGGAAGAATATGGGACTCTTTATTTTCTTCCTCCCAGAAAAGGATTCCTGTGTCGTAATCATTGGATTTATAATATTCTAGAGCATCTAGATATGAGATAACCGGTCGAATATGGGGTATTTCACTCCTACCAGCTATCTCAGAACCATGCCGAGCCTTCTTCTGGCACCTTTCAAAAAAACGGTTGGGATTATTTATCTTTTTTTCAGTTCGTTCAGTAATAAGCGGAATAAATTCAAAAACACCTATTTGAGTACAGTGAAAGACTATATCCTCAAACCTATTATTCTTTGGAAGAGCCGAAAGTAAGGTTACTTTTCTTGCGGGCTTCCGAATAGGAGGAGAAAGATTCTCGATTTCTATACTCATCCATTCTTTTCTTCTCTCGACAATCCGAGCAAAATACTCTTCTCCATCAATCCCTCCAACAATAATCCGTTTTCCAGGAAAAACTCTGAGAACCTTTAAGTGATGAGCATTGTCTCCATAAACCTTAAGCACAGTATGGGGAAATAAGGGCTCATCAAGAAAGATTTTTATCATTCAAAAAGCTTTTTCCACCAGGAAGGATTAGAATCTGTAGATATTCCAGTAGCCCGAGCATACTCGTTTAAGGCATCCCTTTGATCTTTATTCAGTCTTTTAGGAGTCTCAACTTGTATCTTCGCAAAAAGATCACCCCGCCCCAATCCTCCGACACGAGGCATGCCCTCATTTCTCAATCGTATTCTTGTTCCAGACTGAATTCCAGCAGGAACCTTGATAGTTTTTTTATCCGTCAGAGTCTCAACAACCTTTGAGGTTCCAAATACTGCTTCAGGAAAAGTGATTTTAACAGTTGTATTGAGATCATCTCCATCTCTTTTAATTGAAGAATGAGGGCGAATTTTTATCGTAATGAATATATCCCCACGCGGTCCGTTGTGCCGACCAGAATTACCCTGACCCCGGATTTTTAAAGTTGCACCATCAGTAATTCCAGGCGGTATTTTAACAGATATAGTATCTTTCTTTGCTTCAAGCCCAGTTGCCCGGCAGGAGGGACAAGCATTTGTAATAGTCTGTCCCTCTCCTCCGCAGGAGGGACAAGTAGTGGACATACGAAAAAACCCACTACCTGCAATAACCGATCCCTGTCCATCGCAGTCTTTACAGACTTCTGACTCTCCACCTGTTCCCGAACACTCTGAACAAGGATTTTGCCTCAATACCTTAATCTTTAGAGTTTTGCCCTCAAGAGCCTCTTTGAGTGTAATTTTTTCGGTAAGCTTTAAAGATGTACCCTGATAAACGGCACGGCGGGCGCCCCCTCTTGGAGCGCCTCCACCGCCGCCAAAGAACTGTTCAAAAATATCAGAAACATCAAATCCAACGCCAGCGCCGCCCCCAGTATAATCAAACCCTCTGGCTCCATTCACACCTGCCTCGCCAAAGCGATCATAACTATTTTTTTTATCGGCGTCGCTTAATACTTCGTATGCCTGATTGATTTCTTTAAACTTCTCTTGGGCATCCTTATCCCCCTTAGTCCTATCTGGATGATACTTAAGAGCTAATTTGCGATAAGCCTTTCTTATATCATCCTGAGAAGCATCCCGGGAGACACCAAGGAGTTCATAATAATCTTTTGAAGCCAATTACTTTCCGTCTGTATCCTTATCTTCGTCTTCAACCTCGTACTCGGCTTCAACAACATCCTCTTCTTCGGAAGATGTATCAGAAGAAGTCTCATCGGAATCCACGTCCGTATCTGCAGATGCGGCTTCCTCTTGAGCCTGCTTATAAATAAATTCAGCCATCTTCTGTGATTTTTCAGTAAGTTCACTAAGTGCAGAATCAAGCTCAGCTTTATCCGTTGAATCAAGTTTCTTTTTTGCCTCGGCAACAGCATCCTCTATCTCTTTCTTTACCGAAGCATCTATCTTGTCCCCGTGCTCTTTCAGAGATTTTTCAACAGAGTAGATAGTTGTTTCCAATTTATTTTTAGCCTCAATCAACTCTTTCTTCGCCTTGTCTTCAGACTCATGCTCTTTTGCTTCACGAACTAGGCGTTCGACCTCTTCATCCGAAAGACCGCTAGAAGATTTAATAGTAATTGACTGTTCCCTACCGGTACCCTTATCTTTGGCTGATACATGTATTATTCCGTCAGCATCAATATCAAAGGCCACTTCTATCTGTGGAACTCCACGCGGAGCTGGGGGTATACCAGTCAATTCGAACTGACCAAGACTCTTATTGTCAGTAGCCATCTGACGCTCGCCCTGCAGTACATGAACAGTAACGGAAGGCTGACTATCTGCAGCTGTTGAAAACACATTTGATTTTTTTGTAGGAATCGTAGTATTTCTTTCAATAAGAGGAGTCATAACACCGCCCAGAGTCTCAATTCCAAGAGTAAGAGGAGTTACATCTAGCAGAAGAACATCTTTTACCTCTCCCCCAAGTACACCGGCCTGTATCGCTGCACCGTCCGCAACCACTTCGTCTGGATCAATGCCTTTTCTTGGGTCGCGTCCAAATAATTCCTTGACTTTTTCCTGGACCGCCGGCATACGGGTCATCCCCCCTACCATTACAACTTCGTTTATTTCAGAAGCACTCAGTCCGGCATCTTTGATGGCGGACTTACAGGGACCAACCATCCGTTCTACTAAGTCGCTTACAAGAGACTCAAGCTTTGCTCTACTAAGTGTCATTGCCAGATGCTTTGGCCCTGACTGATCTGCCGTAATGTAAGGAAGATTAATCTCAGTACTCATAGTGGTGGATAGTTCACATTTAGCTTTCTCAGCTGCCTCTTTCAATCTCTGGACAGCTTGGCTATCGGTTCCGAGATCCACCCCTTGCTCTTTTTTAAACTCTTCAAGAATCCACTTTATTATTCTCTGGTCAAAATCATCGCCTCCGAGATGAGTATCGCCGTTGGTTGATAAAACTTCGATGATATTATCATCCCCTTCCCTCTCCCCCTTGAGTATTGATACGTCAAATGTACCACCACCCAAGTCAATAACAGCGATAGTCACATCTTGCTTCTTTTGAAGACCATAGGCAAGAGCGGCCGCGGTCGGCTCATTTATAATTCTTTTGACTTCAAGCCCTGCTATTTTTCCTGCCTCTATCGTCGCCTTCCTCTGAGAATCGTTAAAATATGCTGGGACTGTAATAACGGCTTCAGTAATTTTTTCACTAAGGTAATTTTCTGCATCTCTTCTGAGTTTTTGAAGAATTTTTGCTGAAAGTTCCTGTGGAGAGTACTGACGCCCTTTTATGTTGATTCTCACATCTCCGTTTGCTGCTGCTTCCAATTTATAGGGAACATGTTTTATATCTTCACTGATGGTATCAGAATCAAACTTTCTTCCCATAAATCTTTTTACGGAAAAAACTGTATTATCAGCATTGGTAATGGCCTGTCATTTCGCAACCTGACCAACCAATTCTTCTCCTTCCTTTGTAAATGCTACAACAGAAGGAGTGGTTCTATTTCCTTCTGCATTTGGTATTATTTCCGCAACTCCTCCCTGTATAACTGACATACAGGAGTTTGTAGTTCCAAGATCAATTCCTAATATTGCCATATTTATATTCCTCCATTATTTATATTGTTTTCGTCCTGTTTTATTTCAGAATTTTCATCCGAAATTTTTTCACATATTGCTTTGGTTACAGTAACCATAGCCGGTCGTAAAAGCTCCTCATTCCAAAAATAGCCAGCCTGAAGAACTTCAGCAACCATCTCATCTGTTTCAGTGGTTTCTACGAAACCCACCGCATGATGAAGATTATGATCAAACCTGTTACCTTCGGCCTCCATCCTATTCAATCCTTTTTTCGAGAGTATGTTGAACATCTCCCTATAAATCAATGTTATTCCCTCACTATCCGCCTCTCCTGCATTTAGAGCGCGTTCAAAATTATCTAGCACGCAGAGAAGATCTGATGCCAAGCTTTTCATACCATCATCAAATTTTTCGGAACTCGCCCGATCCATCCTTTTTCGATAATTATCAAACTCAGCACTCAGTCTTTTCAATTGGTCGAGATACTCTTCCGCTTGCTGAGATTCTTTTTCTTTTACCTGAGACACCTCATCACTTTCTATATCAGAACTAAGGTCTTTTTCCTTGTCTACTTTTTTATCATCCTTGATATTTTTATCTTTACTAAGCATTATAATTCACACATCCTATTCTTCATTAGTATTAATGGACAATTTTATGCAAAACTGACTCTTATGTCAAGTTTTTTTCACATATTCTCTAGGGCTTGTAAACCTTGCCACCCAAGATTAAAACATCTCTAAAAGGACCGTGATTATCTTCTAGTAGCCTTGAAAACTCGCTCTGTTCATAGTAAAGGCATTAGGCTAGTAAAAGCGAGTTACAGTAAATGAAAATCTCAATTTTTATTGCAATTTTTAATGGTTCTTGAAATATAATTTTTAGTCTTCTCCTATCTTAAAAGGTCTTTACTAAAATACCATTTCATTGCATCCCTGAAGCCGTCATAAATATCACAATATCCGCTATTTTCATAAGAAGGAAGACCCCAGTCACCTGCGAACATCTCTCTTACCTTATCGTTATTTACGCTAAGAGACCTTCCTGATATCATTGATATAGCAGTCATTGCAAGACCACCTATCCTGATAGCAGATTCAGGAATGGGTATATTAAGTAATTTCCTTCCTGCCGCTCCACCCAAGGCTGCAGAAGTATTACCCCAAGAATAAATCTTTCCATCGTAGGAGTATAAAATTTTTTCAGGTGCAGCAGAAAGAATATCTCTAACACAGTCATCAACATGGACAAAAGTAAGAAAACCCGCAGAAAAAGCATTCAAAAAAACTCCTTTTGATGCCATACGGAAAAGTGGTAGAAATTTCATATCTCCAGGTCCATAAACTGCAGCAGGACGTACTATTGACCAGCCTGCTAGCTTGCGGACATACTCTTCTCCAAAATATTTGCTTCTACCGTAATGAGATACTGGTCCAGAGCCAGACGGTCCAAAAGCTGACTGGCTAGATAAATATACAAACTTATTAAGTCTCGGTGAACTTATTTTTAGGGCCTGTACAAGATTTTTTGTACCCTCCGCATTGACCTCATATAGCCGGCGAGGAAAAACAGACTGCATAGCTCCAGCAAGGTGATAAACAGTTTTCACATTTGAAGCAGCAGATAAAAGAGATTTAGGTTTGGTAAGGTCCCCCTTCACTATTTCTACTTTATCTATAGGAAAATTAGATAAGTCAGAGTTTTCGCGAACAAGACATCTTACTCTTTCACCATTCTCTAGGAGAGAATTCAGCAGATGTCTCCCAATAAATCCACTGGAACCTGTTATCAGCACCGGAGATATTGACATATCAGACAAAAAGCTTAAATACTAAGGATTCATTCTTTAGTATTAGAAGATTATTCTCTTTTCTTAAAAACAATAATCCAATAAAGGTATAGACTACTGAAACAAAAATAATTAAAAATTTTTCCTTAATAATAAAATTAAATATAAAAATACTGCTGATAGAACAAATTGCCAATTTTTTGGAATAATAATAACTTATGAGAGGAAAAATAACCCCTATTATATGGTGAGATTTTCTGAACATTTCAGGGGACTATATCACATTTAAATATGCTTGACAAGAAAATCAATATAGGATAAAATCACGTTCATTGCCGAAGTGGCGGAACTGGCAGACGCGCACGGTTCAGGACCGTGTGGATAAAACCGTGTGGGTTCGAGTCCCACCTTCGGCACCACTGTAAAACTGCTTTACTGAAAATCAAATGCGGGATCAATGGCTCTAACATATAGAGGTTTCTACCGCTTTAAGTTTTGCCCATCCCCCGCTCGCGAAAATTTTCAAAATCAAAGCTTGACCAAAAAAAACCGCAATGCCATTATTATGAAAAAACCAAAGTTTGCATTTACGGCCTCAGTTGAAATTTTCAAAAAAAAGGGAGCTTTTGAACTTGCCGACAAAACCAACCACCGCACATTAGGCATTTGGGCGCTTGAGTGTACAGAGCGCGTCATGTCATATTTCGAAGATGCATACCCTGATGATTCACGACCACACCAGGCGCTTTTAGCCTTGCAGGAATGGATTGATACAGGCGCGTTCAGTATGAAAGCATTTCGCGCAGTGGCACTACCTGCCCATGCCGCCGCAAAAGAAATCGGAAACAATTGCCCTGCTGCTTCGGTTGCCCATGCAGCTGGTCAAGCTGCTGGCACGGCCCATGGTCCAAGACATTGTTTTGGTGCTGCAAATTATGCTTTACAGGCAATCTATAGGGCAACTAACGATAACAATGAAGCAAAGCTGGCTGCTACTAAGGAACAAAATTGGCAGTTGCAACGCCTGCAGGAACTATCGGAAAATGGCGGTAACGATATTCCAAGTTCGCAAACACTGTGGCGGGGCTAATCATATAGATTATACAAGTTTTTTTCTGCAAATTGCCCGCAAATAAACAACCATTCCCATGCCCTTTCTCGACTTCACTTTAAATGATCTGGCATTACTGTATGAATCATTACAGAATTTAGCCATGCAAAATTTTTCAATATTTCCGATGTAGTTGTTGAGAAAATTTTCAGAAGATAGGGCGAGTTGGAAAATACAATCAATCCGCGACTGGAAAAATATGAGAGCGCCATAACGGCATTATTTTTAAGAACCCATCAAAACAAACAGTTTATTTAAAATAAATTTTTTTAAGTTCAAGACCTCTTGCAGGCGCAAGAAAAGGAGAAGGGGTCCCTATTCCCTCCAACATTAGAGAAAATTTTTTAAGAGATAGACTACCACTTCCCAATGCAGCAAGGTTGCCAGCAATATGTCGCATCATATAGGTTCTAAAAAAAGGCGCTCTGATACGAACTTCAAGTATGTTCTCACTTTTCTGCATTCGGGTACTTATTATCTCAATATTTGTCTTTCTCCCCTCATTATTCGAAGAAAGGAGTTTAAATTCTTTCTCTCCCTTGAGAAGAGCAAGCCCTTTTCTCATCATTGAAATATTGCTTTCCCTTTTAATCTGCCAGACATACCGCCGGAGCATATATGGAGGCAAGCCCCCCATGTAATAACGGTAGACATAAAGTTTGGAATCCACATCATAGCGTGGATCAAAATCAGCAGAAACTTTTTTTATTTGAAGGACTGCTATATCGTCATTAAGGATAGAATTAAGGGCTTTTATAAGTCTTGGCGCTGGAATTTCAAACGGAGGTAGAAAGGTTATTATCTGACCAGCTGCATGGACCCCCCTATCTGTACGGCTGGTATATTTTATTTCTATATTTTTAGAATAAATTTTTCTAAGAGCTCGCAGAATTTCCCCTTGGACCGTCGGATAATCTTTCTGAATCTGCCAACCAAAATAATCCGTCCCGTCATACTGGATAATAGCGAGTGTATTTAGAGGGCGATTATTAAGCATAATAAAGAAATAACACCCAGGGCTGTGGTTGATAAAAAATTTCCCCTGACAGATGGTTTCAATTTCAGATTTCTTTCTAGCAATCCACGGTTTGTCAGGGATAATTCTATACCATCGGCCCTTTTTAATATTCTTATCATAAATACGGTAGAAAAATTTATCAAAGCATCAAGTGGGGGTAGTTTTTGCTTCTTAAGTTTCTGTGCCCTAAGAATACTTTCAGCCTCATCCAATAAAAGAGGAAAAAATCTAATTGCCATTGTGAAGACAAGAGAAATTTTTTCAGTAGAGACTTTGAATATTTTTAATGGCGATAGGTACCAAGAAACCGCCCTACCGGTATCTTCTGACCTTGTTGTGGCGGTAAGAAGAGAAGCCCAGCAAAACAGGAGTATTATCCTTGAGGAGAATAGAACTGCCCTGTCAATCCCGCTTGCCAAGTAATTCAAGATAAATGTAAAAAACACCATCCATATTATTGGAATAACTCCTCCGATAAGTCTCCGATAGCCTATTTTGGAGACTGTAATTGCCAAGAGGAGAAGCAAGGTTGGGAAAATAAATCCAAGAAGCCCTTCAGCTATAAAAAGAGTCACCGAGAGGACAAATATAAAAAAAAGTTTTGCCCGGGGATCCAGGCGGTGGAGCGGGGAATCAACCTCAGAATACCTTCCAAAAATGAATCTACCCGCTATATCCATCCTGTCAGAGCATATTAGACTCTACCAAAAGCTCGGCAATTTGAACGGTATTAAGAGCGGCGCCTTTACGTAGATTGTCCGCTACTACCCACATGTTCAATCCCTTGTCTATAGATTCATCCTCACGGATTCTGCCGACAAAAACCTCATCACGTTTCCAAGCAATATTGGCAAGTGGATAAACCTGATTAGAGGGATCGTCAAGGATTTTTACTCCTGGAAAAGCCTCCAGAAGTTCACGAGCCCGGTCAGGAGTTATTTTTTTGAGGGTCTCTATATTAACAGCCTCTGAATGCCCACCTATAACTGGGACTCTGACTGCTGTCATAGTTACATTTATAGAGTCGTCCCCCATAATTTTTCTTGTTTCGTTCAGAAGTTTCATTTCCTCTGAAGTATAGGCGTTATCATCAAAAGCATCTGACTGTGGAATCTGCGGAATACATTCAAAAGCTATCTGATAGGGAAATAATTCTGGCTTTATTTCATCGCCAGCAAGATAAGCCTTAACCTGCTCAAGAAGTTCCTCTATCGCTTGAAAACCAGCACCTGAAACTGACTGATATGTTGAAACAACTACCCGTTTAATACCAGCCTCGTCATATATCGGTTTTAGGGCAACCACCAGCTGTATGGTTGAACAATTTGGATTGGCGATTATACCCTTATGCTCCCGAATTGATTCAGGATTTACCTCTGGAACAATAAGAGGAACATCCTTATCTAATCTAAAAGCACTGGAATTATCTATCACGACAGCTCCTGCTTCAACAGCCTTCGGTGCATAGGTTAAAGATCTCCCACCTCCAGCTGAAAAGAAGGCGATATCTACCCCTTTAAAATCAGCTTTTGAAAGATCTTCAACTACAATTTCTTTATCAAGCCAAGGCAATTTTTTCCCTGCGCTTCTCTCTGAAGCCAGATAGCGCATTTCAGCCACTGGAAAATTTCTTTCCTCAAGAATTTCTCTTAGCTTTTGTCCCACAGCGCCAGTAGCGCCTGCCATTGCGACATTATATTTTTTCATAAATAATCCACCTTCTTAAGATTTAGCTTGTATTCGTCAATTTTTAGAGAAATATAGAAAACCTACAAATTAACTATTTTCCTCTGGAAATTTTATAAAAAATCAGAATTCCGAAAGATCTTTTTTTACGCTTTCCATCAGTCCACCGGCCTGTATAATTTCTGAAAGAAATTCCGGAAAATGCGTAAAAGTTCCCTCTTTGCCACTGGTAAGATTCTTTATCTTCCCCCGACGAAGTTCCACCACTACTTCATCTCCAGTCTTTGCTTCAAACCCGCTCAATTCTATTATTGGAAGACCTATATTTATGGCATTTCTAACAAAAATACGGGCAAAAGTTTCGGCTATGACAGCCCCAACACCAGCACCCTTAATTGATAGAGGTGCATGTTCTCGGGAGGACCCACAACCAAAATTCTTTCCAGCAATAATTATGTCTCCTGAAGACACATTTGCTGCAAAATCCTCATCCACCCCTTCCATAGCATGTTTTGCCAACTCTTCAGGATCACTTGTATCAAGATAGCGTGCCGGTATTATCTGGTCAGTATCTACATTGTCACCATACTTAAAAACTCTTCCTGATATTTCTATGCCCTTATTACTCATTTACTTCTCCTAATAAATTTTTATACCTGATCCGGCGCGGCTATGTAACCAGCCACTGCTGTCGCAGCAGCAACTTCTGGATTAGCAAGGTAGACAAAAGAATTCTTATGTCCCATTCTTCCGGGAAAATTCCTGTTTGTAGTCGAAAGAGCACGTTCACCCTCAGCAAGTACTCCCATATGCCCACCAAGGCAAGGACCACAGGTTGGCGGAGAAATAATTGCTCCTGAATCAGCAAATATTTTCATAAGCCCGCTTTCAAGCATCTGCCTGTATATGAGTGCGGTAGATGGTATTACAATAAACCTGAGATCCCGACATACTTTCCTTCCTTCAATGATCTTGGCTGCCTTTTTAAAATCTTCAAGCCGACCGTTTGTACAGGATCCAAGAACGACCTGGTCAACGGGAGTTTTTTCAATAGAATAAACAGAACGGCAGTTTGCAGGTGACGATGGAAAAGCTATCTGCGGATCTATTTTCGAGCAATCTACTTGAAGTATTTCATCAAACTCGTCATCTTTATCGATAGAATAATTTTCGGGCTGTAGGGTATAAGGCCTACGGGCACGCGTCTCGATATAGTCAACCACCTTGTGGTCGGCCTCCATTATCCCATATTTAGCGCCGCATTCTATTACCATATTAGCCATTGTAAATCTTGAATCCAGAGAGAGCTCCTTCATTACGGGGCCGCAGAATTCTAGACCCTTATAGAGAGCTCCGTCAGTCCCTATCTGGCTTATAATATACAGAATCAAATCCTTCCCACTAACATAGGGCTCCAGACTGCCATTCAGCACTACCTTAACCGCTTCTGGGAACTTAAACCAGGCCTCTCCACTGGCCCAGGCAGCAGCAACATCGGTTGAACCAACTCCGCTGGCAACCGCTCCAAGGGCACCATAGGTTACTGAGTGCGAATCTGCTCCAATTACAATATCCTGGGGAACAACCAGCCCCTCTTCAGGAAGAAGGGTATGTTCGATACCGCAGCCTGCATCGTAAAATCTGATACCCCATTTTCTAGCAAAATCCCTTACTTTTTTTACCTGCTGTGCGGAAGCAATATCCTTGTTAGGTGTAAAGTGGTCCGCCACAATCACCGCTTTGTCTGCTGCCTTCATTTTAGTAATTCCTGAAGCTTCGAAAGCATCTATGGCAAGCGGTGTTGTTATATCATTTGAGAGTATTACATCTACTTCGATTTTTATAAAATCACCCTTATTCAGTCTCTTTCGGTTCAACCTGTTTTTGTATATATTTCTTCCAAGACTCATGATAATATTTTCAAGACTGGCAAATTACCAGACTTTACTTTACCTTCCTATTTTCCTTGACCACTTCCAATCGATTTAACGCCGACAAATATGCCAAGGCTGATGCCTTTATAATATCTGTCGAGGTTCCCCTTCCCAAAAATTCCTCAGATAGATCCTCTTCTTCCCTGAGAAGAACAGTAACCTCTCCAAGAGAATCACATCCCCGTGAGACAGCCTTTATTCTGTAATCCTGCAGGACGGCGTCAATGCCGGTTATCTTATTTATTGCCCTGTAGCAGGCATCAACCGGTCCATCTCCAGTGGCGGCCTCCTGTATAAGAATATCTTTTTCTCCGGGTCTCATTATTTTCAAACGGACTGTAGCACTTGGGACAGTACTTGAGCCAGATAGCATATGAATATAGTCCAGCTCATAGGTTTTACTCACAGAACCAAGCTGCTCTTCTACAAGAGAGAGAAGTTCGTCATCATATACCTGTTTTTTCTTATCCGCAAGTGTTTTGAAACGCTCAAAAAGAGAGCTCATATCTATTTTTTTAAGATCTACTCCCATCTGTTTCAGGCGCTCATTTATCGCGTGGCGACCTGAATGTTTGCCAAGATAAAGCGTCTCTTTTTTAGTGCCCACAGATTCAGGCGTCATAATCTCATAGGTGAGCTTATCTTGTAAAACCCCGTGCTGGTGTATCCCTGCCTCATGTCTAAAAGCATTTTCGCCCACAATCGCCTTGTTACGCTGAACACTCAAGCCTGAGAGGCGACTAACCAGAACAGAAGTCGGAGATATCAACTGAGTTTTGATACCAGTGTCGGCGCCATATATATCATTTCTCACATAGAGACTCATGACAATCTCTTCCAGTGCTGCATTTCCAGCACGCTCCCCTATTCCGTTTATTGTGCACTCAACTTGACCAGCACCAGCAAGAATCGCTGCAAGAGAATTAGCTGTTGCAAGTCCGAGATCGTTGTGGCAATGAACACTTACTGCCACATCTTTCGTCAGGGCATTTCTTACCTCTTCGATGATACGGGCAAATTCTACAGGCATGGTATAGCCCACCGTATCAGGTATATTAATTGTCCGGGCTCCAGCCTCGGCCGCAGCCTGTACAACTTTTAAGAGATAATCTAATTCGGTACGGGTTGCATCTTCTGCTGAAAATTCAACATCCGGACAAAGAGATGAGGCAAGCTTAACAGCCTTTATTGTCTCCTCAATCACCCGGGTTTTACTCATCTTCAGCTTAGCTTTTCTGTGTATAGGGCTGGTCGCTATAAAGGTATGTATTCGGGGTTTTTTCGCTCTTTTAATAGCATCCCAAGCACAGCGGATATCCTTTTCCACAGCCCTGGCCAGACCGCTTACAGCAGCCTTTTTTAATTCAGATGAAACCTTTTTAACTGCTTCAAAATCTCCAGCACTGGAAATAGGAAATCCAGCCTCTATAACATCCACCCCAAGACGCTCCAGCTGGTGGGCAATCTGGAGTTTTTGCGCTATATTCATACTCGCCCCGGGACATTGCTCTCCATCCCGGAGCGTAGTATCAAATATAATTATCCTTCTATTTTCTTTATTGGGATTATTTACTTCAGCCACTCCATCATACCTCTGAGTTTACTGCCGGTCTTTTCAATCAGATGATTTTTCATTTCTTCCCGTTTACGGTTAAACATTGGGCGGCCATCTTTATTCTCTTTTATCCACTCGTCTGCAAACTCACCGCTCTGAATTTCGGCCAGAATTTTCTTCATCTCTTTTTTGGTATCATCCCCTACTATCCTCTCTCCGCGGGAGTATTCTCCATACTCAGCCGTATCAGATATAGAATAGTTCATATATGATATGCCCTTAGCATAAACTAAATCTATGATAAGTTTCATCTCATGCAGGCACTCAAAATATGCAACCTCTGGTTGATATCCAGCCTCTACAAGTGTTTCAAAACCCTTTTTAATTAGTTCCACCACTCCGCCACATAGAACTGCTTGTTCACCAAAGAGATCTGTTTCTGTTTCTTCGGTAAATGTAGTCTCTATGACACCAGCGCGAGTTCCACCTATAGCTTTAGCATAAGAAAGAGCAAGATCCTGGGCCTGGCCAGAAGCGTCCTGTTCGACAGCAAAAAGCATGGGTACACCGTTTCCTTCTTCATAAACGCTTCTTACAATATGTCCAGGGCCTTTTGGTGCAACCATTACGACATCACAGTTGGCCGGAGGTTTAATCTGTCCAAAACGAATATTAAATCCATGTGAGAAGCCCAACACTATTGAATCATTGGCCTCTATAGCAGGAGCTATTTCTTCAAAAACCTTGCCCTGAATTTCATCTGGAAGGAGTATCTGAACCCAGCCGACGCCGTCCATGGAAACAGCTTCTTTTGCGGAAACGGGTTTAAAACCATCCTCA
>JAAZFS010000234.1 GCA_012511615.1 Elusimicrobiota bacterium
GGCATTTGATGCTGATGAAGGGATTATCTCACCAGGAGGCATAGGATACGATATAAACTGTGGGGTGAGGTTAATCAGGACCAATGTTGATGCTGATGATTTGGACCGTAGAGCAATTACTCAAGTTTTGCAGAAGTTTTATGATAAGATTCCGCCGGGAGTGGGCCGCTCAGGAGGTATATCTCTGAGCATTAAAGAATTGAAAAAACTTCTAACTACCGGCGCCGACTGGGCAATCAAAAGAGGGTATGGTAGCCATGAGCATCTTGTAAATATTGAAGAGGGTGGAGTGGCCGAAGGCGCTGACCCTAATCAGCTTTCCGAAAGGGCCCTGTCTAGGGGGAGGGACCAGCTAGGTACCTTGGGTGCAGGTAATCATTTTCTTGAAGTGCAGAAGGTTACCAAGGTATATGACAAAAAAGCTGCAGAAGTTTTCGGACTAGAAGAAGGAAAACTGGCTGTTATGATTCATACTGGTTCCCGTGGTTTGGGTTACCAAGTATGTGATGATTATCTAAAAGTTATGCAGAGAGCTGTTCAAAAATATAAAATAAACATAAGCGATCGGCAGCTTGCCTGTGCTCCCTTTAAATCAGATGAAGGGCAGAGATATTTCAGTGCTATGAAGTGCGCTGCTAATTATGCATGGGCCAACCGGCAATTAATTACCGGCAGGGTAATTGATATCTTGGAGGATCTTATATCTGAGAATATTCAGACTGGTTTGGTATATGATGTTTCCCATAATATAGGTAGAGTTGAAGAACATTCTGGGAGCAAACTCGTAGTCCACCGTAAAGGCGCTACCAGATCATTTGGGCCTTCCAGAAAAGAGCTACCTGCCAAATTTTCTACTACAGGCCAGCCCGTCATAGTCCCAGGCACCATGGGTACAGCATCCTATGTGATGAAAGCTACCGATAGGGCATTAAAAGAAAGTTTCGGGTCCACCTGTCATGGGGCGGGTAGAGAAATGTCCAGGAAAAAAGCTTCTGGAACGGTTAACTCCAGAGAACTTATTGATAGGCTTGATGCCAAGGGCATAGTATTAAAAGCAAGAAGCTTAAGGACAGCTGTGGAAGAAGCTCCAGAAGCCTACAAGGATATTTACAGTGTGGTAGATGTTTGTCATCATGCCGGCCTATCAGAGAAAGTAGCCAGAGTTGAGCCTATGGGAGTAGTCAAGGGATAGTAGGATTTTTTCCATAACTGGTCAGGTTTAAATCTTTGTCAGTTGCTATCCTAATATAGAAAAACCCCGAAAAATCAGAGTTTTATTTACTAATCTTAAAGAGCCAGTCAGCGGCTTAAATTAAAACATTTAAGAAACCTGTTTTATGATTTACCCACCACAATTTCTTCTTCACGGAAAAAGTGCTTTCTGATATAGAGGTCTTGACAAAATTAATAAAAACAACCATAAGTTAGTGAGTGCTTACTAACTTAATATGATTTACACAGAAAGACAAAAACAGATAATAGAGACTTCAATGAAGCTTATAGCTTCAGGTGGTATTCAGACCCTTACAATGAAGAGGATCTCTGAAGGAATAGATATTACCGAAGCAGCTATATATCGTCATTTTAAAAGTAAATTAGATATTTTGCTAGGGATACTAGAGTATTCTAGAAAATCATATGAGGCATCTGGCGAGGAATTCTCATGTCTTGATGAAATCAGTCTCATAATTCTTGAATAAATATTTGCCAGCCGATTTGAGAATTTTACCCAGAAGCCATAACTTGAAATAATTCTTTTTTCGGAAGAAATTTTCCGGGAAGATACGAGACTGACAGAAAGAGTAGATAAAAATATGAAGACGAATAGTGTAAACAATGA
>JAAZFS010000235.1 GCA_012511615.1 Elusimicrobiota bacterium
ATCTTCAGTTAAATGCAAAATTGTGTTGTAAAAATAAGTGTAATCAAAGAAGTAATCACTTACAGATGATATAACCGAGCATTCAATCCTATTTTTCAATTCTGTTTCAAAGTCATAAAAAGCTGAATGATCCGGCGTATATTCTCCATCCGCAATAGGAAACTCTCCTATTAATAGCCTTGCGCCTTTCTCAATAACATATTCGTTTAATTCATTTATTCTATTAACACAAGCATCACTGATTGGCGCAGGATACTTATCAAGACTTCCCTCTTTAAAAACAAATCTTGTCTCTTTGTCTATTTCGGAGAAAATATTGTCTCCGTATTTATTGAAGGCATCCCTAGAATAGCATCCGCTACTTGGTTTGTTTCCTGTACCAAGAATTTTATGCTTATAGGCACTTATCAAATAAGATGGTATAGCACTTAACATTCCAATATAATCTTCAATACTTGCTATCTTCCACAGTTCTTTGTGCCACTCAAAAGTTGTTAATAGTAGTTTATAATCTACTACTCCTTCATCGTCGCCATAACTTGAATGACAAATAATAACTATATCTCCCGTATTGATATTTAATTTAGCAACATTTTCCTGGAGCCTATTTCTTAAGCTGCCATGAAATCCAAGATTTACTACCTGCATATTAAATTCTTTTTCTAACATTTCAGATCGTATTCCAAATGCCAGATTTGAGTCTCCAACGAGTATAATCTTGGGCTCATTTAGTGACTGAAGCCTTTCCACTTTATCCAATAAAGAAGCTTGATAGCTTTGTTCATATTGGTTACCTACCCATAGATAAGCCCCTAATACAAATAGAAGAAATAAAAACAGTCCAATTAAAACAAAAAAAGTAATTCTTTAATAAATTTTCTCATACAATCTCCAAATATTGCAGCAGAGAAATCTTATCAAGTGCTGCAATAAGGTGCAATAGAGACAGCCGATATGTATTCGTTGGCTCTACCTATGTCACGCCGGAGGCAATTTGAAGCACGCAAAAATTAATTAGACCTTTTAGTCCTAAGCATAAAAGCTAAGTTTTTCAACTCCATAAGACACTTTTGAAAAATCAATAACTTGACATATTTCAATTTCTTATGTTAGCTATTGTCATTATGGTAGAACATACTTTAGTCCTAATTAAACCAGATGGATTGAAAAGACTCCTTACAGGAAGTATTCTGACAAAGCTTGCGGGTGCTCAGTTAATGATAATTGGCGCCAAAGTTGTAAGGGTTGATGAAAACCTGGCTAGACAGCACTACCGGCATCTCTCTGACAAGCCCTTTTTTGATGAGCTAGTTAAATACATAACCGGAGATATTCACGGTGAAGAATTCAGCAGGATTCTGGCATTTGTCTACAGGGGAGAAGATGCGATAGCTAAAATCCGTAAGATAACAGGTGCCACAAACCCTGAAGAAGCGGACCCAACTTCTATCCGAGGTTCTTTCGGCCGAATCACTACAACAGGTGTTTTCGAAAATGTGGTTCACTCATCGGGCACACCCGAAGAAGCAGAAAGAGAAATAAAGCTTTGGTTTCAACCTAGAGAGATTGTCTGTAATATTTACCCGGTGAGAGAAACTGAATCCGGCATCATCTGGGCCTGGCCCGATAACTAGATAAGAAAACCCAGAAACTTTTCAACAAATCCACTGGTCCGAATACTGTAGAAAATACGGCTGCCTATATAAAAAAGCTAACTGATAAAATTCAGCCGATATGCCTATAGGAAAACTCACCATCCTTGAGTGTCAAAAACTCTCCAGGAAAGCGAAACTCATCAAGTATAAATATTTCCTTAAGCCGTCCCTTGTGCTTGAAAGTTTTATCCAACCTCCAATGTGCATGTCCAGCTACTAAAGCATCTGGTCCAGTTTTTAAGATTTTCTCAGCCTGGGAAGATATCATTTCAGCTACACGCTGACTTTGAGCAGGACGGTTTTTCCCAACTCCCCTACATTTATCTGCAAACTTAACCGCAGCCCCCATAGGAAGATGTCTGAAGACAAAAAAGGCAATAGGGGAACGGATAAATTTTCTCCAAATCTGATATCGAATATCTCTTTTGGCTAAGAAATCTCCATGGGTCATAAAAATTTTTCTATCGCCGGATTTGACAGTAATATCGTCGACGATTTTTTCAATACCTGAAGCCTCTTTAAACTTGGTAGATACAGTAAAGTCTCTGTTTCCCCTTACAAAAACAACTTTTTTCCCAGAAGATACAAATTCCTTCAGAGCCTTTAAGTTCTTATCTCCTGAAGCTAAGTCAACGCCTGGATGTTCAAACCAATATGCAAAAAGGTCACCTAGGATATAAAGTTCAGAAC
>JAAZFS010000236.1 GCA_012511615.1 Elusimicrobiota bacterium
GAAAGAATTTATGCAGGAGGTGGGCGCGGATTATATGTTGACTGGTGCCGTAAACTCCATCAGAGACCGTGAAGGAAAAAAACAGGTTATTTTTTATCAGATAAACCTTGAACTGATTGATTTAGAAACCAATATGAAAACCTGGATAGGCGATACTAAAATAAAGAAGTATATTAAAAATTAAATCGTCTCCCACATTTATAATAGTTAGGGCATAAGAATGCTTAACAGGTGTAAATCCGCTTGGGCGCTTGTTTTTCTGTTTTCTTTTGTCTTATCGGGCTGCCTTAAACCTTCATATAGTAAGATGAGTCTTCCGATAAGAAAAGAAAGAGCGGCGGGAAACCCAGAAAAAGCCTTGGAACTTCTATCTCGTACGAGTTTGCCCGAAGAAGAAAAAAACCGCCTCCTATATCATATAGAGGCGGGTCTTCTCTATCATCTTACAGGAAACTATAGCGAGAGCAATAAGTTTTTTGAAAATGCTGAGTGGATATCTGATGAAATGTACACCCGAAGCCTATCTCAGGAAGCGGCAGCCCTCTTAACGTCTGAAACAATTCTTCCTTATCGGGGAGAGTATTTTGATTATCTGTTTGTCAATTACTACAAGATGCTTAACTACCTCTATCTGGGTATGTTTGAGAGCGCACTTGTGGAAGTTAGGCGGATAAATTATAAACTTTCTCTCTTTGAAGAAGATGCGGCCATGCTTCACTGGCTTACAGGAATGCTTCATAGGGCCTCTGGAGAAGAATCTTCAGCACTAATTGAGTATATGAAGGCCTATAGGGCATATAAGGAGACTTACCCAGAAAAATACGGAATAAGCCTACCAGAATCACTTAAAAAAGATATAGCGGTTTTTTCCCGTGAAAGTCGATTACCTAGAATAAAAGAATTTCCAAAAGATATTCGCGAGTCCTATAGCCCACCAAAAGATTACGGCTCCGCCATATTTATAGTAGAGACGGGTCTGGCCCCAATGAAGTACGCTGTCCATATAAATGCGGATATACCTCAGCATATGAGGCAAGAGCATGATGAGGTACTTGCTGACATCTATCATATTTCAGTATCTATACCGGAATATGCACCTCCTGAAGATCCTGTTAGAGATATCAGTATAAGGATTGGGTCTGAAAATATTAAACCAGATCTTGCTGAAGATATAGGGGGTCTTGCTATTAGAAAATTTAATGAGAAGAAGCCCCTTATTTTAGCTCAGGCGACAGCTAGGGCAGTTACGAAATATGTTGCCTATCGGGCGGCTCGGGGCGAAGATGCTGATGATTTTCTTAGGGTATTACTGGGGAGTGCAGTAAATATTGCAGGAGCTATCACCGAAGAGGCAGATACCCGTAGCTGGCTTACCCTACCTGGAAGAGTATATGTTTTGAGAGAGTATCTTGCCCCTGGAGATTACAATTTTAACCTGCAGACAATTTCCCAGAGTGGGCGAAGGGGTGGTGAAGAGGGAAGTTTTTCTCTCAAGCAAGGCGAAATTAAGTTTATACTTTTAAGGAATAATTTTACCTGGATTTATGATATTTTCTGGATCTAAAGTAGCCTTAATTTTTTTTAGAGTACTCAAGTAAACAGGGTCCGCATGTTTGATAAACCACTTGCTTTTTGTGATTCCAATCCCATGTTCTCCAGAAATTTTTCCTCCGAGACTTGTTGCTGCTGCAAATATCCTATCTTTTAGTTTATCTACAGGCAGGGGCGATTCATCTAAGGGGTCTTTGCGGCTATAGTTAATGTGAAGGTTCCCATCGCCAAGATGACCGAAAATAGCTAATGGAAGATCAAAGTCGGAGGAAATTTTTCTCGCTTCAATGATCATTGCCCCAGCGGCTGCAATCGGGACTACCACGTCTTCTTCACATACTGAGCCAATAACATTCTGAATAGCCTCATGAGTGCCACTTCTTATTTTCCAAAGTCTAGTCTGTTCGCTTGCGCTTTCTGCAGCAAGGACATCTTCTGCGCCGGCATCCATGCATATTTCTCCAGTTATACTGGCAAAATTTTCTACTGACTGAGGATCATTTCCATCAAATCTTACCATAAGATGGTTGTAGTCAGGAAAGCCCAGACTCTCACCTGAGAATTTTTCTGCGCAAAATAAGGTAAGGGCATCCATTATCTCAATCATTGTTGGGTCTAGGAGGGGGTGAGAGAGTATTTTAAGAGCTACGGGAGCTATGTCGTCTATGTTTTTAAAGGGAGCTATTATCCAGTAGGTCTTCAGAGGTTTTTTCAGAAGTCGGAGGGTGAGTTGGCTGAATATACCCAGTATTCCCTCACTCCCGCATAAAAGTTGTAAAAGGATTTGGTCTGTGGCATTTTTTAGCACCCGACCGCCAGCCCGGAGGAGTTGGCCCTTTCCTGTAAAAGCTTCAACTCCACA
>JAAZFS010000237.1 GCA_012511615.1 Elusimicrobiota bacterium
ACATTTTATTTTAGGAAACGAATCTATATAAGACTTAAGTAATTTATGGCCGTAATCCCGTGCTATCCCTAAAAGTGTATAGTTTGAAGGATTCAATCCTAAGCCTTCAGTAACTACCAATGTAGTTGCAGGCCAACTGGTCCCATGTTCTCCCCGAGCAACTGGATTTATATATAATACTTCGTCTTTGTCAGGAGCTAATTTTAGGTGATGGTCAAATACAATAAGGGGGGCCTCAAGTCTATTTTGCAGGAGGAGGATATCTTCCGGAGGAACTGAATAGTCTAAAAGAAATCCTGCAGCATATTTCTCACTTGGAATTTTTACATTTTTTCCAAGACTAATCTCAAATGTCCCTACATCCGGATAGACAAAATCTATTTGATAGTCGCCTATTGATTGAATAAAATCTGCTACTAAAGCCCCACTTGAAATGCCATCTGTATCCCAATGATGGAATATTAAAATCCTTCCTTCTTTCGGTAGAAGCTCTATAGTTTTTTTCCGATACAGTTTCAAAGCCAACCTTTTGGGATCTTTGATTTTGGACGCCTGATAATTCTGATTAATATATAAACTACAACAATGGTAAACAAAGGTATTACAGCAGGTTTCAATGAATCATTTATCAAACCTAAAAATCCAGTAACAATAAAGACAGGCATTATTATATAATTCAGGAATTTTATTAAAAAATTAGATCGTTTTTTTCTATCGGCAGCTTCAGGGATTATTGAGTAGCCTATGGCGGCAATTTTTTTTAATTGGTTGCGATAAAACTTGTTTTTTGTTTCAGCATTTTTTAAAGAATACTCCCTGCTCAATGAATCCAGACGGCCCAAACGATGACTGAGAGCTATAAGCTGGTCGTGATATTTATCATTTAAAGGAGATTGTGAAATTGATTTGCGCGCGGCATATTCAGATAGTTTAAAAACCTCTGGTGAGGACTCGGCTTGAGCCAACTTCATATAGGCAAGGGAAAGATAATAATAAACTTCAGAAGAAGCATTATCACTAAGAGATAGACGCTTGAATGTCTGGACTGCCGAACGATAATCTTTTGTTTGGAGAAATAATTTTCCCTCTGAAAGAGGGTCTAACATCAGTCTTCTACAATCTCTGGAGAGAGGAAGACCAAAAGTTCCGTTCTCTCAACAGTTTGATTCTTGCTTTTAAAAAGATATCCCAGAAGAGGTATATCTTTTAATATGGGAATACCTGAATCTGACTCAATATCTGTCTCTTTAATTAATCCACCGATTATAATGGTCTTCCCACTCTCCACTGTTACTTCAGTTTTAGCGCTCCGGCCCTGTGTAATAGGGCTATCTGCTTGAAACCCAACGAAATCCGTAAGGCTAACATCAACATTTAATGCTATCTGATCACTTCCTGGAGAGACTATGGGTGTAACATCTAAAGTAACTCCCTCAGAAATAAACTCAACTGACTGCGTAGTCCCTGTCTCGGTGACTCTAGTGGTCCTTACTGGAAGATTTCTTCCAACATGAATACTGGCACTCTTGTTGTTCTCAGTCATTATTGTTGGTTCTGATACTGTCTTTGATTTAGTCTTTGTTGAAAGAAGGTTCAGTATACCATAAAGAGTGGTATTGTCTATCACGGCGGAAATATCAAGAATGCCTCCATGCATAAAAGAGGGCTGAGTGATTGCTCCTGAAAAATCAAAGCTTTGATTCGCCGAGTCTATTTTGTAATTACTGACATCCTTTACGCCTCTTATTTGCTTAACTCCATCATTTGTAAATGGAACATTCGCAGCCCAAGACATGGCCGATTCAAATGCATCTCCAGCTTGCACCTCTATTATCCGAGTCTTTATTTTAATCTGGGGAGACTTGATATCCATCTGCTTGACCAGACTTTCTATTTTACCCAGAACCTCTGGAGTGGCGGTGATAATAAGAGAATTTGAGGCATTGTCCACTGCAAGGGTGGTATTAGCTTTTTCATCGGAAGTCATAAGGCTATCTAGGGTATCTTTTATATCCTCGGCCGATCGACTTTTCAAATTAAAGGTCCTACGTTCTGTCGGCATCATCTCACGTCTAAGCACCTCTATTACATTGGGGCTACGCTGAATCGCAACCAAATCTTTTCTGTCCAGAAGCATACTAAAAGCCTCATCAAAAGATATATTTTTTAAACGCAGGGTTATTAAGCCAGAAACATCTTCAGCAGGAATAATGTTTTTTTCTAGCTTATGGGCAAAACTTCTCAAAACCTCTCTTATTTCAGCATCCACAAAATTAAAATCAACAATTTCATCGCTCAGGCTCCCCACAAGTGATCCAATGACCGCTTGACCAGATTCAGCTTTTTTATCTTCAGGGCTCAGTCTGCTTAGCTTATCTTCTCTTTCGGCCACTTGGGATTTTATTGCCTCAACTGTTTTGAGATGCTCTTCTGAAGGAATGTTAGGTTTAATTGGCGGAAGAGAAGGTTTCTTTGCTTCTTTCTTTTTCTCTAGAGCTAACTTTTCTTTCTCAAGCTCCGCAATTCTTTCCAACCGAAGGGCAGCTGCTTCTTCAGTCAGGGAGAGATTGATTTTAATAGTGTTTTCCTCAAAAACATCTTCAAACTTATAATCCTCAGTATTCAAATCTATAACCAGCCGAGTAATTTTAACCGGATCTGATTTATACTGACCTGACCGGATGGTTTTTACGAGAAAATGACTGTAGTCTGAGTCGGTCCCTTCCCACTTGTTAAGAGCATTTATCATTTCCACCACAAGCCGGGGTGGGTCGGACACTCGGAAATTATGATATTTAACACTCCCACTAAGCGAAAGGAGAATTTCTGCTGAATCTTCGGTAAACTCCACAGAAACTCCATCAAATTCTTCTACCCTATTTTGTGCAAATAGCGATGACACAGATAGCATCAACACTGCTAATATTTTTATTAAACTCATATTATAACCTCTTAATTTTAAACTTGTCTCCAACATTTAAGGTAGATTAAGCTCGTAAATTTCATTATCCTCGCTAATAAGTATAATCAATTCATCGCGGAAAACTACTGAGACGCCAGGCACTTCCTGGTCACTCTCATTAAAGAGTCTTCCTGAGCGGGCAATGTAGCCCTCGGACGGTCCGGATATAAGGGCGAAATTTCCCAGCGAACCCGAAATGATCCCTGTAATCTTTAAACTTGAAAAATCTGCTATAGGTAGAGCCTTAGAGTCTTCTGAACGAGCCCGTCGAGCCGTACTTCTACGGAAAGGATCCCGCCCAGAACTACCTGGATAAATGTAAGTCTGCATTTCTGGTATTTCAGGCGGTTGAGAGACCTCTCTCTTTTTGGGTCGCCTTAGAGGCGGAACATATTCTTGCCCACCGCAACCGGCTAAAATAACTCCGGGGGCAATAAATTATACAAGTTTTCTCATTTTTAACATGTAAAGGCAACCAAC
>JAAZFS010000238.1 GCA_012511615.1 Elusimicrobiota bacterium
ATTATATAGCTCCTTAGACTATAATTTGAATAAGAAGCCAGAGTAAATGAAGGGGGCTAAATTGAGGGCTAGTAATGATTGTCCTTTCTGCATCGCAATAGAGAAAAAAACGACAGTTTTATCCAATAGATATGCCGTAGTAATAAGAGATAATTATCCTGTTACAGATGGACATTCCTTGATTGTGCCCTTAAGGCATACACCCCTAGTCTTTGACCTAACTCAAGAGGAAAGAAAAGCAATCTGGAAACTCCTTGAAGAGATGCGGAAAAAAATACTTGCAGAGGATCTTTCAGTAACTGGTTTTAACATAGGAGTTAATGCAGGAACTAGTGCAGGACAGACTATAAATCACTGCCATATTCATCTAATATCCAGAAGAGATGGTGATACAGAGGATGCGACTGGAGGAGTGAGGGGAGTTATGCCTGGAAAAAGAAAATATACCCCCAAAAGATGAAAGAGAACCTAAATGACCTAAATCCACTCTCTGGGCTTCCTGGACATTTTTCTGTCAGGGAAGCCCTCAAAAAAACTCTCTTAGATTCCTCTCTTTTAGTCGTTTACATTGATTTAACTGATTTCAAACCCTATAACGAGGTTTACGGATTTGCCGCTGGAGACAAGGCTATTCAGGGTCTTGCCAAAATACTTAAAGAAGCCCAGGAAAAACTCGAAAATGTTTTTGCCGGCCATATAGGTGGAGATGATTTCATATGTGTAGTCCAAGAAGAAAATCTCGAAAAACTTACTAAAATAATTAAGGATAAATTTGAAAAACTACTTGATACACTCTATTCGCCGGGAGATTTGGGCCGGAAATTCATCATCGGGTGGAGCCGGTCTGGAGAGCGGAAGAGGTTTCCTCTGATGGGAATATGCTCGGCAGCTTTTTCGCCAGCTTTAAGAAAACTTGAAAACGATTTAGAAATATCAAAATTTGCCGGTTACCTAAAGGAGGCGGCAAAATCAATGAGGGAAGATGGAGGTTCGGTCTTCTTAAAACCCTCTGAAGTGGATGTGATAAAAATTCCATTAAAAACTTTTCTCAAGGATGAAAATGCTACTTTAATAGCAAAAAGAACTTTGATAGAAGCCATGGGAGAAAGTGGCTATGCTCATTGTGGGCGTAGTCTCAAAAACATATTAGATGATGACGTAAATCCTTACCTTTTAAAGAGTATTATATATGCCATTGGACGACTCCGATACTCGCCCGCTTCGGAAAAACTACTAAAAATGCTCAAAAGTCCAAATCCTCATTTAAGGATGCGGGCTGCTGAAGCACTTGGAAATATTGGTAGTTCAGATTTTGTTGGACCCTTAGGAGAAGCTATCAAAGATAAGAATTATTACGCTGCAGCGGCAGCCATAAGGGCTCTTGGAGAAATGGGACATCCAGAATCCTTAAAGTACCTTAAAAAACTTCCCGAAGGGGCCTCACGAGACCTTCCTCTCCTTGCCGCTGAAGCACGAGCCCGACTTAGAGACCGGGAGGCGGCCCATCATCTAATAGAGATTCTTGAAAACTCTGCTTCTTCCAGAATGAAAGAAGAAGCCGCTGGAGCTCTGGAACTCATAGCTATGCCAGCTGGGGCGGAGGCAATAGCTCGGTCCGCACTTAGTGAAAAATCTTTCAAAGTGAAATATTCTCTAGCCATATCTTTCTGCCGGACAGCGGAGCAATTAGAAAAAAATGAACTTGCAGAATTTCGAGATCTTACATTTGAGCTGTATTTTTCCGTACCAAATAATATAAAGATATTTTTCTTTAAGACATTGGGCCTTACTGGAGGGGAAAGAGCCTCCAAAGAACTTATAAAGCATACTTCATCACGCTATAAGTGGGAAAGGAAAGAAGCTCTGGAGGGGATTGGTCTTTCTGGAGACAAAAACACAGTTGGCATACTGAAAAAAAGTCTAAAAGATTATGCCCCTGCAGTCAGGGCTGCTGGCGCCAAAGCTCTTGGCGAAGTAGGGGGAGCCAGCTCGCTTGCCGACTTAAGAAAAATACTTAAAGATGAGGATTCCACGGTCAGAAGGTCCTCGGCTAGGTCAATTATGCAGATAATGAGGTCGGAGTACGGAGTTTAAGTTTTAATGGAAAAAGCTAAATTTTTCTGTGGAATTATCATAAATCCCTCTATCGAAATGGATGTTTTAACTGAAGAGCTTTCCTTGCTTTATGGAGAAGTAGACTACATAGGTGGACCCTTGGATTTTAGCTACACCTCTTATTATGAGGAGGAATTCGGGCAAAACTTAAGAAGATACTTTATATCTTTTGAAAACTTGATCCATCCAGGAAAACTTGCTGAAATTAAAAGAGAGACAATTTCTCTGGAGAAGAAATTTTCTCAAAAAGGCAAAAGACAAGTAAACATTGATCCCGGATATATGGAGCCATCAAAACTCGTACTTGCCTCTACAAAAAATTTTTCTCACAGGATATATATCGGACAAGGGATTTACGCCGAAATAACCCTTTTATGGAGAAAAGGAAAGTTCAGAGATCTCGAATGGACTTTTCCAGACTACCGTAGCATAGAATATAAACTTATCCTGGACAAAATCAGAGAACTATATATGAATTCTCGTAGATGATACTCCTTGCTACACATTCTGGTGCAGACTTTGATGCACTCGCCTCCCTTATGCTGGCCTCCAAGCTCTATACCGGAAGTAAAATATTTTTATCTCCTGGTCCTGGAAAAAAAGTTAGAAAATTTCTTGAAAAGGAAGGTTTCCCTGGGGAAATTGCAAAAGAAGATGAACTGGAAAACTTAAAAGCGGATATACTTGTTCTTCTTGATATAAGCTCTATCCGAAGAACTGGTGGGGCTGGTCAGTTTCTTAATCCTAAAACAGAAATACATATTTATGATCATCATCCGCCCCGACAATCGGATTCAGATGCAGCGGTCGAAGTCAGAAGAAAGACTGGAGCTACAGCCACAATTCTTGTTGGTCTTTTAAGGGAGAAGGGGATTATTCTATCTCCAGAGGAAGCGACTTTGGCTGCTCTGGGAGTTTCTGAAGACACAGGTGGTCTAACTTTCCCTAATACGACCAATGAGGATAAGGAGGTATTTCGTTATCTTCTAAAAATTGGGGCCAACCTCTCCCTGATTGCAAACTATACTGAGGAGACGCTTGATGCCAAACATAAGAAACTACTTGAAGATTTACTCGAAAATAAAAAAGAATTAGATACTGCTTATGGAAAAATTACTATCCTTACTGCTGATATCAGTGAATATATAGAGGATCTCTCCTTAGCAGTCCAAAGGGCGGTTGAGCTAATTTCACCGGAAGTACTTATTGCTTTTATAAATACCGGCGAGAAACTAATCTGCATAGCCCGCTCAGCTACTGAAAAATTCAAGGCAGGAAAAATATTTTCAGAGTTTGGTGGAGGAGGGCATGCGACAGCGGCAAGCGTAACTGTAAACTCTTCAGATTTTCATTTAAAAAAACGAATAATTCACCACTTGAAAACGAGCAGGCCGCCTGATGAAAAAATCATAATAAATCCTGCACGGATACTTCCTTCATCGAATACTGCAATGGAAGTATACAGGAGCATGCTGCACCTGAATCAAAGGCGTGCGCCTGTAGGTGATGCCTCTGGGAAACTAAGAGGTATTGTAGAGAGAAAAGAACTGAGAAAGGCTCTCAGACATAATCTTGCAAATCAACCCGTCACAGAGTTTTTATCTGGAAGGGCACCTTCTGCTCCAGATAATCTGCCCAGTGAAATTCTTGAGAAAAAATTGGCCGCTGGAGGCTACTGATTTTTAGTTCTAAAAAATGGAAATACAGTGACGGGTATCGCAG
>JAAZFS010000239.1 GCA_012511615.1 Elusimicrobiota bacterium
CCATATAATGGGTTGAGAGAAGTATGCTGGTGCCGGATTTTTTCAGTTGATTTAGTCTATCCCAAATCATATTACGGGCTTGGGGGTCGAGCCCAGTAGTGGGTTCATCAAGAATTAGAAGTGAGGGTCGGTTTAAGAGAGCTCTTGCAATCAGAAGCCGACGCCTCATACCACCGGACAGTTCCTTTATGCCAGCATTTCTTTTTTCGGATAGATTCATAAAATCCAAGAGTTCCTCTATCCTTAGAAGTGCCTTTTGTTTTTTTATTCCATAAAAACGACTGTATACATAAAGGTTCTGAAAGACATTGAGTTCATCATCAAGGTTTTCTTCCTGAGGAACCACACCGGAGAGATATTTTATCCTCAGGCTATTGTCTTTGGGGTCAGAGCCGAATATATTGATTTTGCCTCCAGACGAATCCCTCATGACCCGGCCGGTGGCCATATTCATAAGTGTGCTTTTACCTGCTCCATTAGGTCCAAGGAGAGCAAGAGCGGTGGATTCTTCCAGGGAAAAACTAAGACCCCTTACAGCATAGACACCCTTATAGGTCTTATGGACGTCCTTAAACTCAAGAGCTAGTCCCATAAGTTAGTATGCTTTCTAATATCTGATGAAATCAGAGAAGCTTTTTTATGGTCTTCTTATCTTAACTTAGAAAGAATATCCGACGCCGGTTCTCAAGCTAACTACTGGGTAGTCGTAATCTCTATCATCTTTAGAGAGTTTTTTCGAAAAAGCATATGAGACATTTGCATCCAGATTCAGAGAATCTGAAATTTTATATCCCAGCCCCATCGAAAAAGCATTGAGCGAATACTGGTCTGTGTTTATCAGAGTGATATTATCGGTATCTATGATGGCAGGATCTGTGTAGAAACCTCCCCGAAGATCAAGCTTATCACTAACTGCGTATTCTGCACCAATTCTGTACTGGTAAACATCTTTCCAGTGTCCCTTGCTAGTTTCATTATCCAAAAGAAAAGGTGCTGCGGGATCAGTGTAGGAAACATTGGTCTTTCTATTTGAATATAAGTTGGCGTCAAAGCCTGCGCTAATAAGAAATTTTTCTGTTAGCTGATAGGCAGCTCCCAGACCGTATGTCATGGGATAATTGTATTTTTCTTCGTACTTACTCTCAACTGAAGCATCCGGAAGTCCAGCGCCAGTAAGGCCTTTTCTTGCATGCTTGGCAGTTCCTTTAAGCGTAATTTCTGTTCCGCTACGGAAGACTCCACCGATACTTAGTTTTTCAAGTGGTTTATAAAGAAAACCAGCCGTGGCTTCTAGGGCTCCACCAGAAGACTCATGTTCAAGTGAAATACTATAACCTGTATAACCCAAACCAGCTGTTGCAGGGCTGGAAGCAAAAGCTTTACTGATTTTGGTAGCGTCGTTCATGTATATATAGTTTAAGCCTGCACCTAAGGAAAATTTTTCATTTAGGGCACGGGCCAGAGAAATATTGCTAACAAGATAGGAATATTTTTTATCAATGGAGGCCTTGATAGTATCTAGTGGATTTGCTCCTGCTACCTCATCACTCCATTC
>JAAZFS010000240.1 GCA_012511615.1 Elusimicrobiota bacterium
CTACAATGTCGGTAGACAGGGAAATACCTACCCCTCATCTGCATACTTTGGTAGTAGAAGATGTTGGAGTTCAGAGTCTGGATGAAATGAGCTCTTTTGAATATCCTGTAAATAAAATTTCTTTTATTCTTGAGTCGGACTATATCTCTATAGATACTCACACCACATCTGTGACTGTCACCACCCCAGATTCTACATATATAGAAGACGGATATCTTGGGGTGCTTACTTCAACCGGGCCAGAAAAAAGAACTGCTTTCGTCTTTGAGTTTGATTCACCACTAGTAGAGGAAGGAATTTACTATGTGGAAATAACTGGCTATGACATTTGGGGTAATTTTGCTAAGTACAACTTTTCTTTTTCAATACTACCCTTTCCATACCTTGATACAAACCTAAAACTTACTGTAACTTGGGAGATGGGCGATGATATCGATACAGGTGGAAATATTCTAACTTGGCTTGCTCCCCAAGATTTAATTGGAAATCTTACATACACAATAATGCGCCTCACTGGGTACGAGGTCCCAGGAAGAACAGTAGAGGCTGACGGTATCCTATTAGAAACCTTTGAAAATGCAGATATATTAGAATACCATGACATGCCACTTCCGCCTGGAAGCTATACTTACCTAGTCAGAGTTGAGGATAGGCATGGAGGATTGGTAGAGGGTAAAGCCGTATCCAGATTTTTTAAGAGTAGTGATTTTTCATACACCGATGAAGAGAAGCTGACTTCGGGATACAACCTCCTGTGGAATATAAACTATTCTATACCCTACAACGCTCATGTAACTGCCACCATATTCAGTAGCACAACACTCATGGGAGACTTTAGCTATGATGCAAACGGTTTTCTGCAACTAGACCCAGCAGGAAATGCTGCGGAGGTAAAAAAACTTATTGACAACGAACTCACTACTGCCTCCCGGAATGAAGCAGAAGGCCATAATACAATTCGTTGGGATTGGGATGATGAATCTGGCAGATTGGTTCCTCCTGGTGAAGAATACAAGATATTTTTCGAGATAGTTCACAATGGGCAGCTTGTAGATACCTATCTTGCAAACCTTCCAGTTTACAATCTTTTCATTGAAAACTTAGATGCTGTCGATATTTCTCCGGAAGAACTAACTTCATCAATTCAATTTGATCTATCTGGAGATGCTGAGATTCTCTTTCTTATAACAAAGCCTGATACACTATTTATTAATGCAACATCTTCAGGAACACTGAACTATCTCAATAATTACTACTACGATTACGAAGTTGGCCAGCCAATACCTGTGAATCCCACAGATATGACAGTTGCAGCAGACAGAATAGTTAGAGTCAAAAAACTGTCCAGAGCTTACGGTAAGGCCCAGATGGAATGGTCTGGACTAGACCAAGCTGCTAAGCCGGTTCCAAATGGGAATTACAAAGCTGCCTTATTGGTGTATAATGCTTACGGATATGCGGCAAAAAGAGAAATTATAACGATAAGTGTTTACAGAGGAATTACTACACCCCCTGAAAATGTACCCCCAATGCTTTATGATCTTTCCCCCTCATCTGCCAGCAAGGTTGCCCCAAGGCTTCATAATATCAGCTTTAAACTGACAGATGAAAGTGGGATTGACCACAGCCAGACAAGTATCGTAATTGAAGGTCCCAGAAACGCCCCCATTGTTTACACTCACGATGATGGAGCTACGCTAATGTATTACAATCAAACCAGCACAGCTGCAAAGTATGCCTTGATTTTTGATACCCACACAAGATTAGAAACGCAAGGATATTACGATACAACAATAAACACAGCAGATGTATGGGGAAATACCATAACCTTTTCCTCATCCTTCCTCATATCTACTACAACGCCTCGTCTGGTATCCATTGTTCCAGAAGATGAACTAAGAATGATCCGTGGAATTAAGGAGATTAAGTTTACGCTTGAAGACTTTGAAGGTGGATGGATAGATATTGATAAAACCGTCGTAACACTAAGACGAGGCAACGAAGCTCAAACCTTTACAGTAGATGATCGGGAACATCTTTTCTACAATATACAAAAGAATCAGGTGGATTTTGTACTAACCTTTGAGACCGAGTTAAAACCAGGAAATTATATAGTTGAAATCCATGCGACTGACAAATGGGGCTATACGAATATTCTTCAGAGTGGATTTGTTATAGAAATAGAAGATCTCTCCTTGCCGCAGCTTACGAGTATCTATCCAGAAGATCAAGAAATTATTAAAAAGCCTTTAAAAACCATAGAATTCACTCTTAGCCATAAGGATGGAATAAATGCTTCTGAAACAAGTATAACCGTCGTAAGCCCCATAGGTGAGATATTTGCTCCTGGACTCTATGCCAATATTTCAAGCATATCGAGAACTCCAATGGAAAGAACCTTTACACTCTCTTTAAATGAATCCTTAGAAGAAAACGGTGAGTATCAGGTTATTATTTACGCTGTCACTGGCAGCGATGAGGTAGTAGAAAATGAAGATGGTGAAGAGGGTGAAGAAAGTAGACCAGTAGCTGACTCCGTGACAAGAGAATTTTCTACAACCTTTACGCTGGAACTTCCCCAGTCCTCGGCTCAGTTTGCAAAAACTGTTGTCGCTTACCCACAACCCCTAACTGAGGGTGCAGCGACCATAACATATAAAATTGATGAGCCGAGCGAACTTAGAATTGAAGTATACAATCTCATGCAAGAAAAAGTTTTCGGCCAAGAGTTCGGCCTGGCTGTGGGAGAAGGTACTGTCCAGTGGAATGCAACCGATAACAAGGGAAAACGCGTGGCACCAGGAATCTACTTTTTCCGCTTGATTGCTGAAAATGATGAGAATAAAATGAGGGCGATGAAGAAAATCGTAATAGTGCGATGAGATTAGCAAAGTACTTTCTATTATCCTTGCTGGTCATGACAACCAACATCCGCTTTGCGGAAGCTTCAACATCTAATGCTGGACTTCAGTACCTCCGTATCCCTGTATTTGCCAGAGCCGAGGGTGTGGGAGGAGCTTTTGCTGCCTTGGCAGAAGGACCCTCATCTTTATTTTATAACCCCGCAGGCCCAACCCTTGAAAACCGTAAGAATTTCTATCTGGCAGCTGCCCATGCCGATTGGATGATGGATACAAGAAAGACCTCCGCAGTCTTTTTGTTCCCGGCTCACCTTCTCTCCAAGATTCATCTTAAGGCACTTTCAATTGATTATTTTGCTGTAGATAAACTCTACAATTATGATGAAGTGGGAACTCAACTTGGCTCTATGACATACTACGACCTTGCAGTCGGATTGAATTTCGGTTCAATTGGGGAGAAAATAACCGTCGGCTACACTGCAAAATTTCTCTTTGAAAATATCGCGGATTACACTGGCTACGGATTCACTGCAGATGCAGGTGTTTTATATCCTTTAACCAAAAGAATCCGTCTTGGGGCATCCGTCCTGAATTTGGGGGCTTTCTTCCTAGATGGAAATAGTATAAAGCTTCCCTTGAGAATTCGAGCCGGGGCAGCCGTATTTGCTCACGAACGTGTCACAATTGTCGCAGACTTCGAGCAAAACACTTCCGGGTCTGGTATCCATCTGGGAGCAGAAGTTGCAACTAGTGAGGAATTTACCGTTAGAGGTGGTTGGAATAACACCCCCGGTGGAAGCGCCTATACACTTGGAGTGGGATTTAACTCTCTTCCAGCAGAAGACTCAGCCTGGGAAAGGCAAACCTATGTAAACTACGCAATGTCTGCCGGTGGAACTTTTAATAAAACTTTCCACAAAATTGACGCTGGAATCCTCTTCAACCCCTTCTGATTTTTCTTAAGCAATCACCCCTATCCTTAAGAACATACTTCTCAAGAACCTGCTTATTAAAAACAAATTTTCCCTACCTGAGAAAACTCTCAGCTAAATCTACAGTCTAAAAG
>JAAZFS010000241.1 GCA_012511615.1 Elusimicrobiota bacterium
CTTCTGATATCTTGATTATGAATTATCTTGGGAAAGTCATCCAGTATAAAGGGCGCGTCCGTAACCCTAAAATAGACTAAAAAGACGCCTAAAGTAATAAGCCCTATGTGTATGAGAGGCTTAAGCGAAAATTTTTTATTCTTTACGTGAAATTTTATCCCGGACAAACTTCACAAATCCCTCGGTGGTCATCTCACCCTCTTCTCCTCCAAGCAGACTTCTTACTGAAAGTTTGCCGCTCTCCATCTCCCTATCTCCAATAACTAGCATATAAGGAGTATTCATCGCCCGGGAGCGCCATATTTTTTTACCCAGCTTTTCTGAAGATTTATTTACCGAGACCCTGATCTCTTCATTTGTTAATTTTCGAGCCAGATCCTCTGCATAGTCAAAGTTTGCATCGTTTACAGGAATTAATTCAACCTGTACAGTAGCGAGCCATAGGGGAAATCTGCCAGCATAATGTTCAATAAGTATTCCAAAAAATCTTTCCAAAGATCCAAAGAGTGCCCTATGTATCATAACTGGCCTCTCTTTCTCGCCCTTATCGTTAATAAATTCCAAGTCAAATTGTTGGGGTATATTAAAATCAGCCTGTATGGTTGAACACTGCCAAAGCCGCCCGATAGAATCCTTTATTTTAACATCTATCTTGGGACCATAGAAAACACCTTCACCGGGGTCTTCTTCATAATCAAGACCTGACTCGGTGAGTGCTTTTTTTAAGGCTGATTCAGCTCTTTCCCACTCCTCATCTTCACCAACATATTTTTCAGGCCTGGTACTCAAATAAACCTTGAACTCATTGAAACTGAAAGCCCGCAAGATTTTAAGGACAAAATCTAAAACTCTGGCTATCTCTGAATCCACTTGGTCAGGCCGACAAAAAATATGGCATCATCCTGAGTAAAGCCTCTTACTCTCATAAGGCCATGTAAAACGCCAGGTTTCTCATAGCGATAGACAGTGCCGAGCTCCGCCCATCTCAAGGGGAGTTCTCTGTAGGAGTGAATTGTATTTTTATAAATAAGAATATGCCCTGGACAGTTCATGGGTTTGAGAATATAACTTCCCCCATCATCCAGTTGCATTCTTGGGAACATATATTCGCTGTAGAAATCTGTGTGACCCGATGTTTCCCAGAGCTCACTTTTTGCTACGTGTGGTATGTTTATTAACTCGTAACCGCTCTTCTGATGTTCTTTCAGCCAAAAATCTTCTATCTCTCTTCTTATCGCAGACCCTTTAGGGTGCCAATAAACCAAGCCTGGGCCAGCCTCTTGAGGATGAATGCTGAAGAGGTCAAGCTCTTTACCGAGTTTCCTGTGGTCACGTTCTTTTGCCTGCTCCAGACGCTCAAGATAAGCCTCAAGCTCAGCTTTTGTCGGGAATACAGTACCGTATATTCTCGTAAGCATAGGATTTTTTTCATCACCCTTCCAATAGGCGCCGGCAATTTTTAAAAGTTTAAAATGCTTGATTTGGTAGGCCTTACTTACATGTGGCCCCCGGCATAGATCAATGAAGCTTCCATTTTCATAAATACTTATATCCTCATCTTCGGGTATAGCCTCAATAAGCTCTAATTTATATGGCTGATTTGAGAATAAATCTTCCGCGGCTTTTCTTGATATATTTTTGTGCAAAAACTCTCGCCGATTCTTTAGTATTTGTTTCATCTCGGAGGCGATTTTATCAAGATCGTCTTCAGATATAGAATGAGGAAATTCAAAGTCGTAGTAGAAGCCGTCTTCTATAGCAGGCCCAATACCGAATTTCGTTCCAGGATAAAGGCGCATAACCGCCTCAGCCATTATATGAGAGGTGGAATGCCTCAAAGCTTCAAGATTCTTGTTCATAAGTATGTAATATACCAAAAGTAAAATTTTAATTCAATTCAAGAAAAAACCCCGGATCGGCGGATCCGGGGTAAAGTGGTGGGCGGTACTGGATTCGAACCAGTGACTCCTTGCGTGTCGGGCAAGTACTCTAACCAGCTGAGCTAACCGCCCATTATCTGGAGGCGCGGGCCGGATTTGAACCGGCGAATAACGGTTTTGCAGACCGGCCCCTTAAGCCACTTGGGTACCGCGCCATCTGAACAATGGTGCCGAGGGCGGGACTTGAACCCGCACGGAGTTACCCATACGGTCCTTAACCGTACGTGTCTGCCAATTCCACCACCTCGGCAAAAAAATTATTCTTCTAGTTCTAATTCAAAATCCGCCATTAAATCATCTGTATTAGCGGATGACTCCTGAGCCTCTCCAAGTGGCTCAGAAATGTTTTCAAGCAGACTTTTCTTATCGGTATTTGCTGTTCCAATCGCAATTATGAGCGATATAGACATAAAAAGTGTGGCGAGAATAGCCGTGGCTTTTCTAAAAAATGCATCACCGCTCGGAGAAGAGAAAATATCAGTCATTGAGCCTCCACCTCCGAACATGCCGGACAGCCCTCCACCACTACCCTGTTGCAGTAGAATTAGGAGTATTAAAAGAACCGATACTATTACATGAATGATAACTAAAAATGTCTGCATAATGGTCTGCTTATACTAAAAAAGCAAATATTTGTCAATTTTTTGTTTTAAATAATTGCAGCAGAAAAAAGAAAGAAATTCTTCAGCTTCCGCGAATAATGAGAAGAACACCTCTACGGCATCCCCCTCCATCAATTAATTTGAGTGAAGTAAGCGTCAGAAACTCCATCCGCCCCAGTATTACTGTCTCGATATCTTCAGTCCCTTCAAGAAGTATCTTCACTTCTTTTTTTAGTGCTTCTACTGAGACATCAGAAATACCAGCAGCAGAAAGGGAGCGACTTATGGATCCCTCCAGTTTATCTGGAATATCGGGGGAATGTTTTCTGAAAAATCTGTTCTTGTATGAAATTGTAAAATCCTCATCTATCACCGCTATACTCAACGGAATATTATCCAGCAATCTTAAACCAAAAGATGATGAAATCCGAGAGTTTTTTGAAAAAAGAGAAAGCTCTATACTGCGGTCATTTGTAACTTTTACAGTAATATCTCTGCTAGAATTAAACTCACGCATTTTAAGGTTGAAAAGTCTTTTCAGATTAAGTGATTTAAGCGTGTTTTCCATAATGTAGGACAGATGTTCCATATCATCCGGTTTTCTTATGAAACTACTAGCCCCTCTTTTCAAAGCCTCTATGGCTGTCATTTCTGTACCCCTGTTGGCGGTTATTATTAATTCAAAGGTAAAGGGGAGATCTTTTATTTTCTCCATACATTCAAAGCCACCACCCTGGCCGCAGAAATCAGCGTCCAAGATGATGATATCTGGCCAAATTTCCATAAATAATTCCTGGACAGAAAGTATATCTTTCGCATAATGAAAAACAAACCCCTTTGAAGAAAGTTCATTTTTAATAATTCTATAGCTCGCCTTATTTTCATCTGCAATCAATATGTTTGTTTTCTCGATTCCTTTAGAAAGAGAGTGGTATCTGGAATAGGCTTTTTTTACCGACTGGATTACTTGTTCATCTTTAAGCGGTTTTTTCAGGTAATCGCAGGCCCCATCATTTAAGAGTTTAACAACAAGTTCATATCTTCCGTATGCTGTAATCATTATAACCTGAGTAACAGGCGCTGCCCGCTTAATTTTCCTTAGGACCTCACCTCCTGTCATATCAGGCAGACGATAATCTAAAAGAACTACGCCAGGTTGATTCCGGTTGAAAAGTCTTAGAGCATCCTCTCCATTATTAGCCATGATAGGGCTACATTGCATCTGTGAAGAAAGAGTTTTTAGATAGGATAGAATATCGGGATCGTCATCTACTATAAGAAGAGGTACTCCATTAAGGTCAGATTTGGATTCAAAATCCATGGTAATTAAAAAAGCCCCCAAGCAAGGAATTTAATTGATCCTAAAAAATTGTAAATATTTTTCATTTTTTAGCTACCTTTATATGAATGCTAACACGCCCCCCTATTTATTTCAAGAAAGGATGCTTTTTATAAGCAGGACAAACCGAAAAATAAGAACACCATCGACAATGAGATCCTGGCAATGGAAAAAAGACCTCCGAACGGATTCCGTTTATAAGACTCTGCAAACGAAGACTAATAAACCTGTCACGAGGTATTCGAACATATTTTCCAGTATAGATATGACAAATATAAAGAGCTGGATTTTTGATATCAAAAAGTATCTTAGCTGCAAGGCGGTAAATATTAAGCTGAAGACTGTACTTTGACGGAGTAAGAGATTTGGAAGTTTTGTAATCAATAATTGCATAATTTGGTTTTTTATCAGCACGATCAATCGTCCCTTTTATATAGGCGCCGTCAAACTTAAGTATGAAAGCTTGCTCGGTAAAGAGTATTTTTTCAGGAGACTTAAGAACTCCGGGAGTAGTAATCCCTTCAACTGCTTTTTTAGCAAAGTCAAGATAATATTTTCTGTAATCCTCCGAACTTACTCCGGAAGCCAAAATTAATGAACAAAGTGCCTCCTCCACTGTGCCAGGAAAACTTCTTTCTTCTCTATAACTTTCCTCAAGAAGCCGGTGAACAGCAGTGCCGAACAAGGCTGGGGAAAAGCCGTTTTCCGCAGGGCGGACAGGAAGCCGCATTAGGTATCTGTATTTATAAAGAAGAGGACATCGGGCGTATGATTTAAGGCCTGTGACAGAAATTTCAAGAATTGGTTTCTTTTTTACAAATCTCGGAAGGCCAAGATTATCAGAAGCAGAAACAATCCGGTCACCGGTCTCTTTCTCTTTGTTCTCATAGGCCTGCAAAGCGAAATTCTCGATTTTATCACTATCTGGCATAGGGGAGAGTTTTAACATAGATTTAAGTTTTTCTTTGATACTTACTTGGTTTTTGGAATCTTCTACAAAATACTTCATAAATGCCGAGATGCTGGACCTACTGCCTCGCGATCCAGTCAAAATGAGATGTTTCAAACTACGAGTCATTGCAACATACAAAAGACGCTTCTCCTCCTGCTGATGCCGCTCATAAAGTGGGGTTTTCAAATAAGTTGTATAGAGAGAGTTTTTTTCATTGTCTCTCTCCACAAGTCCGTGCTTTTCTGTAAAATGATATTTATCCATAAGTGCTCTGGCAGGAAAGCTGGACGGAGTAATATTGGAAACAAATACTACGGGAAACTCCAAACCCTTGGACTGATGTATTGACATAATATGAAGAACCCCTTCAGCACGAGGACGGGCCTCTGGTTCGTCCACTCCTGCGCTCTCCAGCTCCCTGAGATATACGGCAAAATCAGAAGGAGAAGAAAAAACATTGCTCTCTTCGAAGTTTCTTGCGAGAGATATGAATTTAGCAATATTTGACGCTGCCCTTGAATCACGCCCTCCGGTTTTGGTAAGAGCCCTTAAGAGTATACCGCTTTCTTTGAGTATTTCATTGATCAACTCTACCAAAGAAAACTCCTGCCAGAACTCACGGATTTTGTCGATAAATTCCAGACTTTTTCTTATACTTTCTGTATCTGAGCCCTGAAGACGAGCATACAAACTTCCCTTGCCGGATTCCTTAACTGCCCTAGCAAGCTCAGGATCACTAACCCCAAATCCTGGAGATCTGAGAACTCTGAGAAGTTCTCGGTCATTATAGGGATTGTCCGCAGTGAGAATCATTGATACCAGATCTTTTATCTCAGGCTGTCCATAGAAGCCAAGCCCCCCCACTGTAACAGAAGGTATCCCCTGTTCCCGAAGGGCCTCTTCATACTCCGCCGCGGTCTTCACACCCCGCAACAGAATAACTATGTCGGAAGGATCGTAACCCTTAAGGATGAATTCTTTTACCTTAAGGGCTAGGAAACGGGCCTCCTCATTCTTATTTTCCGCAAGAAACAGTTGAGCTTCTGAACTTCCATCTTTTCCGCTTTTGAGTGGAAAATATCCTAGCATTTCATCTTTAAAGACCGCATTTATTAGATCAGGAATCGGAGGTGGAGTCCTGAAATTCAAATCAAGCGTCGCCTTTTTTTCAGGGGGGCTTTCTGAATAGAATTCCATAATACTTTTCGGTTCGGCACCCCTGAAACCATATATTGATTGTTGTTCATCACCAACAGCAAAATAATTGTTTTCAGGGGCAGCAATCAATTTCAATAGTTTTACTTGGGCGGGATTAGTATCCTGATATTCATCCACAAGCACATGTGTATAGTCTTTTCTTATCTTCTCAAGGGCTTTTTGGTTCCCAGACAAATAAGCATAAAATACTGAAAGAAGCCGCCCAAAATCCATAAGGCTCTCCGCAAATAAGAAGTTTTCATATTCCATATAAAGTTTTCCTATTGCAAAACCAAGTCTATCGCCTTCTGTCTTACTCATAAATTCATTTGGTCCTATCAAGTTCTGCTTCAGCTTATTAATAAGAGAAAAAGCGTCGGAGAGAAAATTATCAGTGGATGAGTCTGTTTCAAGGGGGAGAGAAAGGAAGTTATTCAGGATAGGCTTCCCAGTTTTTCTAAATATCAATCGGGCCTCCACTCCGTCTATAACCCTAAAAGAGGGATCCAGCCCCGCATCAAAGGCATGCTCTCTGAGGTAGCGTGCAGAAAAAGCATCGATGGTAGATATTCTTGCCTCAAGAAGTGCGACTGGTGAAATCATAGTTTGAAGACGGGAAACCATCTCCTTTGCTGCCCGCCGAGTAAAAGTAAGGGTCAAAATTTTTGAAACTGAAGTGGCAGGACTATCTCCAGCCTTAATAAGTCTTTGATAAATATTTATATATTTATTTACTAGCACCCTAGTCTTTCCAGTGCCGGCGCCAGCTTTTACCACAAATTCCCCATCAGGTGAGTTGATGGCTCTTAATTGTTCAGGAGTAAATTTTATTTTTTCAGGACACATTGCAGGATCTTGCGAAGTAGCAGGTCCGGCAACTGGGACCAGCTTCGGGTCTAAATACCCCTTCTCTTATAGCAACTACTTTTTCAGCAATATGCTTCCAACCTTCGTCTATTGCGGATACGGCTTCCTTTGATGATAAATCTATCGTGACAATCATCTTTTCTGCGTCTTCTCTCAGTCTATATATAGTAAAATACCCTGGTCGGCCTGCCAAGGCATATAGGGGAATCTGAAAATTATCCCCCCTCTTTACAGCACTTAAAAGACCTCTGGTAGCCGGGAGTTTCTTCCCAGTCTTATAGTCAGCTACCCGCAGTAAATTATTAAACTCATCGACTCTGTCAAGACGGCCAGTAAATAATGTACCTATATGAGTAAAAGAAAATTTTTCTTCATTTTTAATAACCTTGAATTCTTCGCTTCTGGAAGCTACCACATAATTCTTAAGTATTTTTTTGGCTAGATTAAAAAAATTTCTAGCTTCAAAACCTGGAGACAAACCTGTCTCCAACCAGGCTCTAATAGCGATTTTATCTAAGTCTATCTCCTCTCCTTTGGTGTGATAAATTTGAAGCATTCTGTGTACAGCAGTTCCAAAAAGTTGGTGTATGGTTTCTGGCGCGGGCAGGCGGAGAATATTGTTAATAAAATATAGGGCGGGACAGGAGGAATAGCCTCCAAGAGAAGATGCAGAAAAACTTTCTGGTATCCCGTCTCTTACTTTTTTATGGATGGAATCTCTAGAAAATCTTTCAAGCAGATTTATTCTTAAAATAGATTCAGCAAGTTCTGGAGGAAGCTTCTCAGATATTAATTCCCTTACTCCGAAAGAAAGATCAGCAGCACTCTTTAAAAGAAGTTCCCGCTCAAGGTTTATGTTTTCATTTATCTCATCAATAATACTTTCGGCTCGATCTTGAGGAATAAACTCAGATGGGTCTACTGGGGAGGAATTATTGTCTACAGTATAATAGGAATAAACAAGCATATCCTTGGCTGTGGCTTTGGCAGATTTAAATAGCTTTTCCTCATTTATCATCTGCCTCTTTCTATCCTCAGGCGAACTCAATCCAACTAGTTTCTGTTCAGCTGCCGAAAGAAGCGAGTTTTCAATAAACTCTCTCGGAAAAACTCCATCGACCATATCAAAAAGATATACTATTTTGAATTTTTCACCCTTGGCTTGTTGAACAGTCGTAATTCGAACAGCCTCCTCCTCTTCAACAATAGGGATATCAATATCTTTTCCGAACCCACTTAAAAGCTCAAAAATATTTTCCATGAAATATTTAAAGCCAATCTTGCTCTGTGTTATTCTTGAGGTCAAATCAGAATATTCAGAAACAACCTTTAGGAGATATCCATATATTCTTGAAGACCGCCTATCACAAGAGGCTTTATCTAAAAGTCCTAAACGAGCTATAATTTCATATATAAGTTGGGGTAGCCGCCCAGCTTGAGAAGTATTAAAACTCTCCAAAAACTCTAAATATTTTTTGCGGGTATTTTTGTCTATATAATCAAGTAGTCTGCCGGACTTTAAGAGAGCTTCTCTTCTTGCAAGATCAAGTTTTTCTACAGAAATAATTTTTGAAAGAAGAAGAGCCCGATATATATGAGTATCCTCCGCCTCCTCTTTTCCTAGAAGTGCCTCCAGAAAAGATATAACCTCCCTCACCTCTCTTTCTTTAAAAAACCCTATTCCGCCGGATACTACGGCGTTTATACCATAGGCAGCAAAGGCTTCCGTTAAAACCCCAGTATTTTCGCCAACAGAGCGTGCAATGACAGCAATCTCTGAAGGTTTTACTCCATTTTTAAGGAGGGAGGCTGCATGAGAAACAATCAGAGAAGCCTCTGAATCTCTTGACGAAGCGGGTATTGAAAGCTCACTAGGAAGTTTATCGGGAGCTGGGAGCCTTATCTCCTGAACTCCTTTAAGCCCCAATACTTTTCTTCTCAGCTCCTTGGGCTCAGCGCCTCTAAAAGCATATATTCCAGATGAAACATCAAGTGATATTACAGCTTCTAAGGATCTTTCTGCCAGACGTAGAATAATTTCTCCAGCAATAGGATCCAAGTCTTCTGCCTGGTAAACACAAAGAAGATTGGAGGATACAATAGAGGGTTGGGTTTCTAAAAGTCTGAGCATATTTTCGGCAAGCCCAGTTAAATCTATCAGATTGAGTTTTTTCAGGAGTCTATGATATGTATCGGTAATCTTAATAAGGTCCGTCAATTTTTCTGATCCTGCAGCCTCTGCAGACTCTCTCCAACCGGGAGACCGCCCTGCTCGATCAATAAAATTGGATAATTCTCTAACGAGACCCTCCCCAAGACGAAGCCGGCGAAAGTATCTGAGTTTCCTATTATCCCTCAGTATATTTCTTACTATCAGTCTCTTTTCAAAATCACTTATTACCCTGAATCCAGGAAGAAGATCTGTGTGGTAATAGTTTTCCCTCAGGATTCTCTTAGAGAGGCTGGTCACACTCTCTGTATAAATTAC